>NZ_JAJENT010000412.1:0-255 GCF_035615515.1 Phormidium sp. CCY1219 | reverse complement strand
GTAGGAGTGTTTAACAATTCGGTTCTAGAGCTTGAAGCTGGCACGCACCTCTATGGAGGGGAATTTAACTCTTGCTCGCTCACGTAGCCCTCGTAGGGCTTAGGCTGGTCAGCCACCTAAAGTCAGGGGCTAGAAGCCCCGTCTCTTTAGAGCGGGGTGCTGACAACTGTGTTGTTAATTTTGATACTCCCCGCGCTGAAGACGCGGGGATTCTTAAGCAGTCCAAAACTGAACTCTTAAAGGCATTATCAAAGT
>NZ_JAJENT010000411.1:0-231 GCF_035615515.1 Phormidium sp. CCY1219 | reverse complement strand
CTTCGGTTTCGTCCGCCACACCTTCGTCAGTGGCCTCGAAATCGGTCGAAATTTGCGGCAAGTGCTGCACCAACTTTGCCTCGAACGGGGACTCACCCAAGGCGATCGCCTGTTCGAAAAATGGCTGGACTCCTCGGACTTTGGTGGCTCCACATGGATGGCGCGAGCATTAATCCAAATCTCCGAATGGTTTGACTCGCAGCGCCAATCTATCCAAAAGCTCATCCTCAA
>NZ_JAJENT010000410.1:0-4839 GCF_035615515.1 Phormidium sp. CCY1219 | reverse complement strand
GTGGGGAAAAGCGCCTTTAAAAGTCCGACTTTGGACTCTTTAAGAATCCCTCGGATTTATCCGTAGGGAGTATCAATAATATCCCAAATTTTAATCGTTCGATCCCAACTCGCACTGGCAACGGTCTTCCCATCACAACTCATCGCCACCCCTTCCACTTGACTGGTGTGACCCGTGAGAATACATTTGAGCGTTGCCACTTCCCCCTCTTTCACCGGCACGATCTGCCACACTTTTATCGTACAATCCGCACTGGCACTGATTATACTGCGTCCGTTGGGCGTAAATGCAATTTGATGCACCACCCCCGTATGTCCGATTAACGTATGGCGAACCAAGGGCAGGCGATCGCCCTTTTCCACATCCCAGAGTTTCACCGTAAAATCCCGACTGCAACTCCCCAAATACCCCCCATCCGGACGAAACGCCACCCCATTCACCCAATCCTTATGCCCGCGCCAACTCCTCAGACAATCACCGCAATCCAGATTCCACAATTTAATCGATTTATCCGCACTACCACTGGTGGCAAATAGTTTCCCATTCGGATGAATGGCCACTCCTAAAACCAATCCACTATGCCCCTCAATTGTCTGGATGCATTCCAACATTTCATACGGATTAAACCGCAGCAATTCCCGTTTCACTTCCGGTTCCGGTCTATCCTCGAGCAGTAAATATGCCGCTTTATAAACCTCTGGATGCAGGTCTTTTAACGCAGAAAGTAAAAGCGACCATCCCGCTTCACCGTAATGATTCGCTTCTCGCGTCGCGGCAATTCTAACCGCAACATTGTCCGAAGCTAACCGATTTTTAACTCCTTCGATGCCTCCCAATACCGCAGCAGTCTGGGGCAGGTTTTCCCCGCCGAGAACGACATCATTAGGTTGAGGGCGATTTCGCTGGTTCATCTTACGTGCTAGTGGTGAAAATCAATCTAACAACCGAGAAGTTCCGGGTCAGGGGTATGTTACGATTGCCCTAAGACATCTGACCCTCAATCAATATAGCGTTTATTTCTCGAACCATGAATAGCATCTCTGTTTCCATCCAGCCATCCCCTGGGATTTCCTTTCCTGCACGCTGGCGCGGCGATCGCATCCCCAATCCCCCACAGAGTCTCAGTTTGAGTGGCGTTATCCACCCGGATTCCCAAGGTCGGGAGATTGACCACCATCCCCGTTCCTTTTTTGCCACTACTTATTTTAACCGCGAACTTTCCGACCTTTTTCACGAGGTTTCTCGCGGATTGCAAGGCCAAATTGACGATAGAATCGTCGAACTGCACAGCCCCCTTGCCAGTGGCAAAACCCATACATTATTGAGTTTATATCATTGGGCGAAACACGATCGAGACTTGCAGCCAATTCCGCAACTCGATCGCTTCGGATTCCCGGAAACCGTTCGCGTTGCTGCCTTCAGTGGCGATATGAATATCCGCCAGGGAATTGCAGTGGAAAATCACTGCCCTATTTTGACCCCTTGGGGTCTTCTCGGATGGCAATTGAGCGGCGAATCTGGTTATGCTTTAATGGCAACCGCAGCCGATGAGTGGGTTGCCCCCAGTCAGGAAACCCTGAAAAAGTTGTTATCCCCTCAACCCACTCTCATTTTAATCGATGATTTTCTCTCCTATGTGGAACAGGCGATCGCTTTACCGGAAACTGAATCGAATTTTGCCCTACAGTTGCAGGTTTTTTTAGACAATTTGACGGCAGTGGTGCGGGAATTGCCGCAAGCAATGTTAGTCTACGCCGGATTATTGCACGATGTGGAATCGGCGATTAGTCGCAGTGGAATTGCAGCAAAAGTATCGCCAAACCCAGCAGTTTGTTCGGCCAAAGTAAAAACTCGATTGCGTGGCGATCGCCGCCCTTATCATTTCCTTTACCCCGACGAAATTTCCCTTACCCATTCTCCCACAAATAACCGCAAAAACCCTGTACATTCTCCCACTAAATATTTAAAAAGTTGCCTTTATCCTCGTCACAAAAAACCATCAAAATCATGGAATATTGCGCCACAAAAACGAGAAAAGCTAACCCTTTCACCCAGCTTTTATTTCCGGAAACAAATGGAACGCCAAAACGCCAAATCCTGGCAATTGCCAACAAAACTAAGGCAGAGAATAGGGAAACTTACCCCAATCTATCCGCCTATTTTGCCTAAGTCTATACCCGGCGTTCGGCTGCAAATTTTCACCAGCCTTGCCTGTGCGACGATATTGCAAACGGGGGGAATGAAAGCCAAGGTCATCCCCAAAGCGAACCGGAAAAAATTGTGGCAAAAGTGCAAAGTTTTGGGGCAGCCAAAAACTCAGGCATTAATTTTTATAAAACCGTTGACATTGGGAAATTTATGTGTTAGTAAATATGCAGATTTGCCAGGAGAATCCGGGGGTGGAGAGGGATGCAGTGCGAGAGTGTTGCGTCCGGGTTGTTGCGTAGCAAACCAGACCCTTTTCTTCCCGAAACCAATAACAATTGAAGAAACAACGAAACACAAGTGGGGCGGAAATGAGAGGAAAGCGGTGGTGGTTAGAGTGGTTATGTTTGGTATTAATCGTAGCCCTTCCGGCGGGGTGGTGGATCGCGCAACAAAGCCGAGGAAAACCCTTTGCCTTATCCGAATCTGCGAAAACCGAACCTTGGCCGGTACAAAGCGGATTAAAAATAGCCAAATTGCGCGATCGCATTCCCACGGTAAATCGCCTGGTCTTAGTTCCCGACAAAGCCACCTTTCTCTTTGCCATTCGCCAATGGAACCTGGAGGGTCGCTGGCCAATTTTAATCGAAGATGAGCGGTATGCGCCGATGTTTCGCGATCGCTTTCAACCCCAGGAAGTGATTCGGTTGCCCGCCGTCAACACCGCCTTACCCACCGATGAAGCCCTGCGTCAGGCGATGCAAAATGCAGTAGCATCGGCGTGGAATGCTAGGGATAAGGACTCGTTAAAACAACAATGGGAAACCCTGGGGTGGGAACCTCCCGGAGTAGTGATTACCGCCGTCACGGACCCCGCATGGCCGGCGGCGGTAGCCTTAGCCAGCGATCGGGGTCAACCCTTAGTCTTTTTGCCGGGAAACTTCGGTCAAGTTAATGATAGTATAAACCCGCAGATTTGGCAAGGGTTAAAAGCTGAAATAAAACGAAAAGTTCGCGCAACGGGATATGCTTACAGCGGGTTGGGGGATGCGGTGGATACGGTCACCGTCGTGCGGGAATTAGCCGTAAAATATCAATCTCCCACAAACGAAAGGGTAGATTTAGCCGTTACCGATGGCTTGGGCAGACATGAAAGCGGCGATCGCTGGGCGGTGGTTGGCTGGATTTATGGAAATACAGAACGAGCGTTATATCAAGCCATGTCGGCGATTTTTTTAACACCAGAAACCGCATTACTTTATGATAGTTATCCGTCCGAAGAACCCTGGAGCGAATATGAAATGAATTCTGCCAAAGCCCGGTTGAAAAAGATGGGAATTACCGCCACGGTGGTGCAGGGAGCCGAAGCCAGTTTAGACCGCTGGCGCAAGTTTAAAAATCCCGGATTAAACTACGATATAATCTGGGTGAATTCTAAAGGGATGAAAGATGGGTTTGCGGTGGGAAAAGGGAATGCCTCCGTGGAGGATATTCCGCCACTGAAATATCCGGCAATGATGCATTTTTTGCACAGTTGGTCTGCTACGACACCAGGCGATCGCGACACGGTGGGCGGGCGATGGTTGTCAAGCGGCGCTTATCTGTATGTGGGAAGCGTTCACGAACCCTATCTTTCCGCCTTCATTCCCCCCCGCATCATGTTAAGACGCCTGCAAAGAACCACACCGTTTTTGATGGCGGCGCGTCAATTAGAATCCGAACCCTGGAAAGTAACCACCATTGGCGATCCACTGGCGATAATCTCTCCGCCTCGGCGCAGAATTCCCCCCAGTGAGGTTCCCCTGGAGGGAGAATAACTGCGATCGGCGAGTGGCGACAAACATCATCTACACCGGAGACAAAAATCCTATAATGTCCGCTCAAAACCAGAAAAAATCGGCATGGAGTGGGTGGGTTTCGCCCCCGCTTCCATGCCGGATATTGTCTGAGAAAGACAGATTTTTAATGAATCTGACCCTACAGCACCCCGTTGATGAGTTGCTGAAATTCGGCAACTGATGGAATGGCGATCGCTTGTCGATGCAAATCCCGCAGAGTATCCGGTTCCTCAATAGTATTCAAGGCATCCACCACCTCTGGGGGCACTGAATTAAAGCGAGTTTCCAGGATGACAATCGTGCTTTCCCGCAGAGTGCGGTTAGTTACCTCTTCCTGCGCCATTTCTTCAACGCGACTGATAAACGGCATATTTCTGTCCTCCCGAGAGCGACGTAACTCCGTTTTAAATTCCCGTTGTAGTTCTTGGGGTAGTGTCATCATCCGGTCGATAAACCGGAACAGATTCACCACCTCATCTCTACTATAGCCTTTGGATACCAACTCACGCACCACGATCCACTTCCACTGTTTCCGTTCGGGTAAATTTTGGGTCGTGGCTTTGGTTTTCAGATGCGCCATCACCATGATAGCAAAGGGATTTGTACTGGCTTCGAGTTCCTCCCATTTGTCTTCATAGTCCAGTAGTTTGACGATGGGAAAATCGAATTAACCGATAACCCCCCAGCTCATATCCAAACCAGTTGGGACGCCAGGAGGGTCGTTCGTCTCCCAAAATTGCCACGGAGATGGAGGGAATGAGGTACTTGTCAAAGGCGCGATATAGCGATTCTCATATTGGTGAGGTAGAGCATTTTTTACCTCAAAGATGCACCTCAAGGTTGGGACTCTTCGGTT
>NZ_JAJENT010000409.1:0-16745 GCF_035615515.1 Phormidium sp. CCY1219 | reverse complement strand
ATAACCATTGCGCTAATCGGTATGTTTTTTTTCCATAGCTGGAATTGGACTAGGGATAAATAACCATTGCGCTAATCGGTATGTTTTTTTTCCACCGATCGCGTGGTGGTGGTGAAATATAGCAGGTCTGTTGCTTGATGAGATCCGCAGCCGAATAGTCCCAACCTTGAAATGCACCTCCGAGGTAAAAAATTCGTTACCTCACCCATATGAGAACTGCTATAGACAATTTCACCCGAGGGGGAACCGCAACCAAGGGATAAACCCGCCAGACTTTTCGCGGTGAAGGGGACTTCGGAGACAGACGGTACTTGGCCAAACCATGCGGTTGATTCGGATCCCCAAACGGTGCAGGGTATCAATGAATGGGATTTATGGTAAAGTGGCAGTATGTACGATAACGACCTGAGCGAACTCAATACCGACGCCGAACTAGAAAGCCCTCTAGATCGTTGGGAGGAATCAGAACCCTCCAAGCCGGATCCAGAGGAAATGCTGCCGTTGTTGGAGTCTCCCGTACCCCAACAGCGGATGATAGCCGCACGGGCATTTTGCGAAGTCCAGGACGATCGCGCCATCAAGCACCTGATTTTGATGTTAAAAGACCCTTGTCCCTTGGTGCGGGTGAGTGCGGCTTATGCTCTCGGACGCAATACCAGTCCGGATGTGGTCGAACCTTTGATTGAAGTCCTCAACTGCGATTGGAATGGTTACGTCCGCAAAGGAGTAGTCTGGGCGTTAGGAAATTGCCGCGATCGCCGTGCGTTAGCTCCCCTAGTGGATGCCCTGAAAACTGACATTCCCGCGGTGCGCCTGTGGGCCGGCAGTTCTCTCGGTCAGCTCGCCTCAGTAGGATATGATGTAGTCATCGCTGCTGTCGCGCCGCTGATTGTTGGCTTGCGACAAGACCCGGTAGCAGCCGTGCGAAGTAATTGCGCTTGGGCGATTGGGCAATTATGTCGCGAACTCCCGTCAAATGTGGTCTATGCCGGTGCGATCGATTCTTTAATCGAAGCCTTGGAAGAAGATGAAGATATGGGAGTGCGCGAAGATGCCAAATCTTCCCTGTTGCGGGTGGGAGATCCGCGCGGGTTGCAGGCGATCGAAGAATTAGAACTCGACGGCCTATTATAACCTTAAAAACAACTTTCTTTGGGGGGCACTACAAGCGCCAACCCAGAAACCCGGTGCGTTAGCGATAGGATAGCGCACCTTCTATTTTTTGTCAAGCTATTTTTTGCCAAAGGTTTAGATTTCAAGGCACATCCCACATGAACGAGATTGTTGTCACCCGCGTTACCACCCCAGAAGAACGCCGCGCCATCGAACTCATCAGACGCGCGGTTTTTCAAGTGGAACAAGGCATCGATCCGAAAATTGAATTTGATGGGTTGGATGAGTCTGCAGACCATGTTTTAGCCTATTTAAACCAAACCCCTGTGGGAACGGCGCGCATTCGCTATCTAGAGGATACGGTGGCTAAAATCGAACGACTGGCGGTATTGCTCGAAGCGAGACATCGCGGAATCGGCAAAAAATTGATGGAAAAAGCCCTGGAAGTGGCGGCGAAAAAGGGAAAAACCGAAGCCGTGATTCACGCGCAAGAATACGTGAAGCGCTTGCACGAACAGTTAGGGTTTGAAGTAGTAAGCGATCGCTTTTACGAAGCGGGAATTGCCCACATTAAAATGAAAAAATCCTTGCTAGGTTGAGTGGCGTTTTTTTCACCCTTCTGCGGCGGTTTTCTCCGGATTGACGGTGGGCAAAATTACGGTAACGGTAGTTCCTTTCCCTTGGGTACTGCGAAGGAAAATCTCGCCGTTGTGCAGCTCTACGCATTTTTTGACAATGGACAATCCCAGTCCGGTTCCGGGAATATTTCCCACATTGTTGGCCCGTCTGAAAGATTCAAATAAGTAGGGTTTGTCGGATTCTGGAATGCCGATTCCTTCATCTTTAACCTGGAATCTCAAACAATCTCGATCGCAGTTTAGGCGCCATTCTATTCTTCCTCCTTCAGGAGAATATTTTATTGCATTTGACAGCAAATTGACCGCAATTTGTCGCAGCAGGTTGCCATCGAGCCACCCTTCACTATACTCCCCTTCGGCGGTCAAGTTGAGGCTGTATTTATCGCCGACGGTGACTTGCTGTTCTTCTAGGATTTCCTGGAAAAATTCCCGCACTTGAATCGGCGATCGCTGGATTTCGAGGTTCTCCAATTGTGCTTGATTGACAAACAGCACTTCCTCTACTAACTCCGTCATGCGTTCCACCGCTCTTAAAATGTTTTGAAAATGCCGCTCTTGCTTGGAATTGTCCCATTTATGCGAATAAATTTGCAACAATTCTGTAGAGGAGGCAATGGTAGTCAGGGGGGTGCGATATTCGTGGGAAATCGTGGTAATAATGCGCGATTTTAGCTCGCTGAGTTCTTTCTCTTGCGCCAGGGATTCCCGCAGTTGAGCTTCCACGATTCGCAGTTTGTCGTTAGCTTCTTCCAGGGCTTTGGTGCGCTGTTTTACCCGATTTTCTAGGGCTTGATTGGCTTGTTCTAACTCGTCTTCTTTCTTTTCGAGCAGGTGTAAAATTTTTTCGCGCTCGATTGCATAGCGAATCGAACGCCCTAATAAATTGCCATCAAATTGCCCTTTGACTAAATAATCTTGCGCCCCGTTTTGTACCGCTTGAATGGCAACGGTTTGGTCTTCTAAGCCACTGAGAATTACAATTGGGGTTTGGGGCGATCGCGGGTAAAGTTGCGAAAGAGTTTGCAAACCGTAACTATCTGGAAGGGACAAGTCCAGCAGCACCACATCGAAGGTTTCCTCGGACAACTGCGCGATCGCCCCTTGCAAGCGCTGAACGCGAGTCACCTCGCACTGGAGTTCCTCTACCACCTCCAATAACTCGCACAGGAAATCTGCATCTCCTAAATCATCTTCTACCAATAAAATCTTCAGTCTATCGCCGTTTATCATATGCGTGGTGGTAATTTGACTATGGTAAACCAAAAACTTTCTATCGAGCGAACAATTGTGATGAAATCTTTTAATCTAATGGGTTTTTTCACATAACAATTCGCTCCCAAATCATAAGACCTTGCAATATCTTCTTCCGCATCTGAATTGCTCATAATCACCACCGGAATGGATTTGAGATTCGGATCGGTTTTAAGATCGGCTAGCACCTCTTGACCGTTTTTGCGCGGCAGGTTAAGATCCAGTAAAATCAAGTCCGGACGGATGGCATTGGCATACTTCGGTTCTTGATTCAGGTAGGCGATCGCTTCCACCCCATCTCGCACCACATTTATATTCACCTGCAATTGGGATTCCACGAAGCTTTCCTCAATCAGGTCAATATCGCCTAAATCGTCCTCAACTAACAAAATTTCCACGTTTTGACTGTTCATACCCCGGAGTCCACTTGTTTGTTTGCAGGAATCTTCCCCCTTTGCAACCCCCTAGCACCACTGCAATCCAAATCCCACCGTTTGAAGGTAGCATATTCCCGGATATTTGGCGGATTTGTGCGGTCGTTCCTCATAATTTTTTTTTATGGTGACAAATTACCCGAAGCGATCGGGAAGGGTAAAATAAAACGTCGTCCCTTCTCCCGGCGTAGACTTCATCCAAATTCGTCCTCCGTGGCGTTCCACAATTTTTTTGCACACCGCTAGACCAATTCCCGTCCCGGGATATTCTTCCCGAGTATGGAGGCGCTGAAAGATGGCGAAAATGCGCTCTGCATATTGCGCTTCGATGCCAATCCCATTATCGCAAACCGAAACGATCCAAACTTCTCCCTCAAGTTTAGCGTTAATTTCAATCCGAGGCGATTCGCGGCGACGAAATTTAATCCCATTGGCAATTAAGTTTTGAAAGAGTTGCCGGATTTGCACCGGATTCACCGCCACCCTGGGCAACTTTTCGACAACGATCGCCGCATTTTCAGCAGCGATCGCCTCGCTTAAATCCATCAGGGTGCGATCGAGTAACTCTCCCAAATCAGTCATTTCTAACACTAATTCATGGCGACCCACCCGCGAATATGTTAGCAAATCTTGAATCAGTTGTTGCATTCTGTCCACCCCATCGGTAATATAGCCGATGTATTTGTCCGCTTTCCCATCCAGTTTCCCCCGATAGCGTTCCGCAAGTAATTCAGTGAAACTATTAATTTTTCGCAGGGGTTCTCGCAAGTCGTGGGAGGCAATATAGGCAAATTGCTCCAGTTCTTGATTCGATCGCGCCAAGTCGGCATTCAGTTGCTTGAGTTGCCGTTCCGCTTCCTTGCGTTCGGTGATTTCTGTGACGATAACCCCCACAGCAGTGACCTTCTGATTCTCCCCAAAAATGGGAAAATAAGACACCAACCAATCCCGTTGAATACCCGGTTGACTCGGTACTTCCCCGGTGACTTCTGTATTTAAAATCGGTTGACCACTATCCAGTACCGCTTGCAGCATCGGTAAGATGCAAGGGGCGAGCTTCGGTATTGCTTCTTCGATAGTTTTTCCCAGATGCGCTTCTACGCTTAACCCATTAATTTCGGCTAAATTTGAATTGATTTGCAAGTAGCGAAGACGACGATCGTGGATGCACAGACCCACATTAACCGTGGACGCAGCATGAAAGAATGCAGTGAGGATTTTTTCTCGCGCTGTCAGTTCTTTTTCTAGGGTTTTGCGTTCGGTAATATCTGTGGAAATGCCGCAAATCGCATAGGGTCGATCGCTTTCGTCGCCTAGAGGAGATTTTATCGAAATATAGGTATGTAATCCGTCTACTTGCGGGACTTCTTCTTCAAACTGTAACGTTTTTACCCACTCCAGCACTTTGCGGTCATTTTGCCACAAAATTTCCGCAATTTCTTCGGGAAAAATATCGCGATCGGTTTTGCCGATGATATCGCTTTCGTTAATCCCAAATAACGTTTCGTAATGCCGATTAATCAGCAAGTAACGCCCTCGATAATCTTTTATGTAAATCACCACCGCACTGGAATTGTCTAACACTGCCCGCAGCAATTGTTGATTCTTTCGCAAGGCTTTTTCCACCGCTTTGCGTTGGGCGATTTCTTGCTGCAGTCGATGGTTATAATCTTGCAGTTGAGCAGTTCGCGCCGCCACTCGCTGTTCTAACGCTTCGTTGAGGTTTTCTCGCGCTTTTGTCGGAAGTTTTACCTCCGCACAATCCCTCATTGCATTTCCCGCTTCGCAAGTTGGGAGTAGGAACGGATTTTCTAAAATTTCTCCCCTCGGTTCTAAGGGGGCTACGGTGACGTTTTCTTCCCCCTGGGTTTTCTCCCATTGTTCCCACAATTGCGCCTGTTGAATGGCTATTCCTAACTGTAAGGCAATCTGCTGTAACAATACCTTCTGTGAATTATCCCAGCTTCGCGGTTCTTCCACTTGATGCACCATCAAAAATCCCCAAAGATGGCGGGGGGAAACGGGAAAATAAGAATTGCCAGGGGAGGAATTTTCTGGGATTAATAAAGGCACCCAGAGATGGGCGCGAACCGGGAACGGGGCGAGAAATTCTCGGTCATGGGGATCGACAGTGGGACTGTGGATATCCGCGATCGCCCTAACGCGAAAATCACCCTCGAGGATTTTTGTCTCGCAACCGCGACAATGCAGGGTTTTTCCCCGCAGAGACTCCCGGTAAGGGGCAACCGACTCTACCACCACACTCCTCCTCCCATCGCCCATGCAGCGATAAATCAGCACTCGGTCTGTTTGCAGGAGTTGGCGGATTTCTGTTACCGCTAGATGCAGAATTTCCGCTAAATTTCGCGATCGGCTTATAATCAGCGAGAGTCTGCTGGTTTGGGCGATAATTTGTTCTAGAGAAATGACGGGAGTTGGGAAATTCATAATCGGCTAACCGGGGTTAAGGTGGGCAATATTTGGCGGATGGTATGGCTTTTCAGTTGTATTGTAGAGTCAAACCTCTTTGGCGTGCAAATGCCAACCCTCATTTTGAACAAAACCCCGTCCAATGTCTCGGTTTTCTTTGCCTCTGGAATCCTCCGGGGGCAGGGGCGCGACCTAACCAGGGTATGGGGCTACCCGCCAATTTGTTATCATCAGTTTGGGGAAAAGTTTGCAGGTTATTCTATCATAATTGGCAAGGGGTTAATAGAGGAATGAAAAATCTGTTTTTTGCCGAGGGTCTCAATCCCAAATCGGCGCATTGTCTGGAATGTTGGCATGAGAAAACGAATGGTTTTAGATAGGTTTGACGTAAGTCCGTGGAAAATGGCTCGGGTGGTGGCGATCGCCTTCACCCTGACCCATTGTGTTAGCTTAAGCGCCCGCGCCCAAGGTTCTTTTAGCGATGTGCGAGGACATTGGGCGCAAACTTGCATCCAGGAATTGAAAACCCGGGGAATTTTTAACGGCTATCCCGATGGCACCTTTCGTCCCAACTTGCCGGTGACGAGGGCCGAATTTGCCACCGCGATCGATACTGCATTTGCCGATATCACCCCGGTGCGCGAGGCGCGGGAATTTGTCGATGTCCCCGCCAGGGATTGGGCACACCCTGCGATTCGCGCCGCCTATCGCACCGGCTTTCTCTCCGGATATCCCGGAGGGCGGTTTAATCCGAGGCAAAAAATTACCCGGGTGCAAGCATTGGTGGGTTTAGCCAGTGGATTGCAGTATTCGCCCAGGGGGAATAGCGAGAGCATTTTAACGGAAGTATTTGACGATGCCGAGCAAATTCCCGGTTATGCCCGCTTGGGGGTCGCCGCCGCCACGCAACGCCGTCTGGCGGTGAATTACCCCAACCCGCGCCAACTAAACGGCGATCGCTTCGCCACCCGCGCCGAAATCGCCGCCTTCCTCTGTCAAGCGCTGATGGGCTACCAGTCTCCCCTCTCTTCCGAGTATATCGCTCGCGCTCCGATTCCCATCCCCACTTCGGAAATTCGCGGCGTGTGGTTGACCAATATCGACAGCGATGTGCTATTCACTCGCCGCAATCTCTCTCGGGCGATGGAACGGTTAGCCGAGTTGAATTTTAACACCGTGTATCCCACCGTGTGGAACTGGGGATATACCCTATATCCGAGCGAAGTGGCAGAACGCGCCACCGGGCGATCGGTGCGACTCGTCACCCCCATCGACGAAGACCTCGACCCGGATTACGGCACGCGATCGCGCGATATGCTGCAAGAGGCGATCGAACAAGCCCGCGATCGGGGATTGCGCGTCATTCCCTGGTTTGAATTTGGCTTCATGGCACCGGCAGATTCCCCCCTCGCCAAACGTCACCCTCACTGGATTACCAACCGCCGCGACGGCACCCAAGTGAAAATGGAAGGTATCCATCCCCGCGTCTGGCTCAATCCCTTTCACCCCGAAGTGCAGCAATTTATCCTCGATTTAGTCCTCGAAATTGTCACCAACTACGATATCGATGGCATTCAATTCGACGACCATTTAGGCTTACCTTCCGAATACGGCTACGATGATTATACCGTAGAATTGTACAAACAAGAACACAACGGCAACCCGCCACCTAATGACCCGAAAGACCCGGAATGGCTGCGCTGGCGAGCTAATAAAATTACCGAATTCAAAGCTCGCTTGTTTCGCGCTATTAAAGACCGCAACTCAGAGGCGATCGTCGCCTTATCCCCCAATCCGCAAAAGTTTTCTTACGAAGAATTTCTCGCCGACTGGGAAACCTGGGAACGACGCGGTTTGGTAGAAGAAATCGTCCTCCAAGTCTATCGCGACGATATGGATCGGTTTATCGACGAATTGCAGCAACCGGAAGTGCAAGCAGCGCGGGAAAATATCCCGGTAGGCGTGGGCATTTTAACCGGGTTAAAGGGTCGTCCCATGCCGTTAGATATGATTCGCGAAAAAGTGGATTTGGTTCGCAATATGGGATTTGCTGGCGTGTCTTTCTTTTTCTACGAAAGTATGTGGAAATGGGCCGATGAAACTCCGGAAGAACGGGAGGCGGGTTTCGCGGAAATTTTCCCCACTCCCGCTACCCGACCCAGCGTTATTGATAATTGGGAAGGGGATTAGACGCGGTGGATTACCACAAATGCGGACGATTCAAATCCCGCATTTGTGGCAAGTGAGGTCGGAAAAAGCACTACCTGTCAGGTGGGCAACAAGTTGCCCACCCTACCCGTGAGGGAGGGGCGATCGCTTCTGGTTGTGCTGGGAGAAGCATTTCAATCGGCGCGCCCGGATAGGATATTATGTCAGTTGAGGGGCGATCGCTTCTGGCAAAGGTTGATACATCGGGCTGGAAAACGGCTCAAACTCGTTCCAATCCACTGTCAAGTGACAGAGCAACCGCATTTGCAGGGGGGCGGGTGGCGGATTTACGCGCTCTACGGTGACTGTCACCGCTTGGGGAGTTTGGCGCAGCAGGTTAAAGATCTCATCTAAGAGATATCTGGGACAATATCCTACAAGGTGGAAATCCTCTGTCCGCAACATCAAGGCGAGGCGATCGTATTCATTGTGGGCGTCGTGCATCATCAGCAAGCGCTCTCCCACTTGAAGCTGCAAGATGCGATGGTTGGTTGCTGAGGGCATATAGCGTAACCCATGCGCGCAAAAGTAGAGGTGGTAGCGTCCGCGATCGTCGGCTTCTGGATAGGGAAACAGGGCAAAATTATCGGTTAGCTTGGTGCCGCCACTGCGAGAAAGCATTGCCATCGGATGGTCTGAGCCTTCGGGAAGATTTAACCACCGAATATAATCCGGATAATCCGGACGCGATCGCCTTAAAACCCGATTGCTGAAAAAGGGAAACAATTCGGGTGATTCGTAGACTTTTTCTAAGTTAGGAAAAGACCACAATCCCGGAAAATTGGCTCGGTTGCAGGCTTCTTTTACCCCGCGAATATAAGTAAATTGGTAGCGATTGTCTGAGTAGGTTAATTGCGCGATCGCAAACCACGCGCGACTCACTGGATCTTGCCAAGCAACAAATAGTTTTTTCAACATAAATCCTCCTTCAGTGCAAGGAGCCTCCTTTGGTTGATTTCTAGGATTTGCTGAGCGAACTCAATCCCTATGCTTGAGATTCTATTCTGTGGAATTCGGTGGAACCACATTAGGGTATCGCGACTTGACACCATCGAGAGGCGATCGAGCCACACTAAAGCGGCGTTTGGATAGGTTTGCGCCGCTTCACGAAAAGCCTCAAAGGTTTTCATGGCTTTTCTATCCCCTGGATGAGCATACAGTGCAGATCTGCATTTTTCTACATAGGCAGAAACAGAGCGCTTCGTTAGTCTGTCCTGACGTTTTAAGTCAAGCAATTCGCGACCCAGACTGGAGGCGTGGTCGTAGGTGGGAGCAAGATATTTGATTGAGGGGTCTCTCGGTTGACTGATAAATCCCCAATTTTCGTGGTGGCGATCGCTATTCCCGATCCAAGCATCTAATAGCAAATATCCCACAAATGTCTCCACTGCTTTATCGATACCTGCTGGTGGTATCCAATCTGGGGGAATATTCACCATTGTAAGACTAATCGCCCTTAGTACCACATCAATCGTATGTTGCGATACTTGTGCATATTGGAACTGGGGATAGCCCGTCATCATCCCTGCTAGAATCTCATTGCCCAAAATGAGCATTCCATCTTTGGGGAGAAACGAAGGAGAAACCGTGCCGCGATTACCTCTCCAGGTTGCTAACTCAATTCTAGCATAAGGCAATCCGATAATTTCACACAATTGAGCTGCAATTTTTTCTGCCCAATCTTCTCCAGTATTGGGACGAGACTGTTTATAGAGACAGGTTCCCCACTCTGGGTCTTCAAACCAAAACTTAAATTTAGTGCCCAGTTGTTCGGGGGCTTGAGTGGCATCTGCTGGAACTTCAATCACGGGAAATGAGTTAGACATTGGCGAAATCGTAAAAATTTTTTTCGATAGTGCTGCGGCGTGGAATCGGCAGGTTTAATGACCGTTGGTTAAACCGCGCCAGCATCCACTACCGTCTTTCTCAAAAATTGCGATCGCATCAATAATTTGCACCGCCCGGAGTCGGGGAGACCAATTTCACCCGGTCGATCGCCAAATTTTAATGGTATTATCAAAACCGGCACTGGCAAGCGCCTTGGCATCGGGACTGAAGGTAACGGAACGCACCCAGGATTCATGCCCGGATAAAGTACAAAGCAGTTTGCTTTCAATCGGATGCCAAAGTTTCACCTCGCGATGGCAAGTGCCAGAGGCTAAGGTGTTTCCGTCGGGACTAAAGGCGATCGCACAATAAAAATCAATGGAATTGTCTTGCAAAATTTGCATGCAATTGTTCCCCGGTGGCAACGTTCCACAGGCGAATTGTGGTGTCCTCACTGCTACTGGCAAGCTGTTTCCCATCGGGACTAAATGCAATACAGGTTACGGTTCTTAAATGTCCGGCAAGGGTGCGAATTAACCTCTGAGTTTTCAAGTCCCACAGTTTAATTTTCGCATCGGCACTTCCACTAGCTAACATGCGATAATTAGAGGCGATCGCGACGGAAAGAACCCATCCGAAATGTCCGACAATCCTGCGAAGTTCTTTGCCCATTTTCGGGTTCCATAATTTAATCGCGTTATCTTCAGCACAACTGACCCAAATTCTCCCCTCGGGATTAAATGCCAGGGAACGAATCACGCCGGAATGACTGATTAGGGTACGAGGTTATTGTTGGGTTTTCCAGTTCCAAAGCGCGATGGTTTTATCCGCACTGGCACTGGCAAGAATCGTTTTACGCCTCCGCCGTTGCCGTAGCTTTCTCGATATCAACCGACTTCGCGTTTTTTTGTCAAATTGTTCCGAAGGTTATGAAGTGATTTGCCACCTACATACCCGGAAATGATAGAGGTTTTTTGTCATCGGCTTTTGCTCCATTTTTTTAAAAGTCATTGGGTAATTTTAATCTCTTCTTGTAAAACAAGTTTTAGGTTGGGGGGAGCTTGTTCAATTTCACTCCCGGTCGGATAAAAATATTGATGTGCTGTCCCAAATTGCGTTCGACTTTCGCAATGGTTTGTTGGATGGCTGCATCGGCAAGCGGCTCGTATTTCTCCAAGCAAAAATCAATAATTCGTTTAGCATACGCCTTATTGAGGTTGGTTTTAAAGCAGTACAACTGGCTTTTCGATGATTCTAAACAGCGCGCAAAACCTTCTATTCCCTCTTGTGATTGTACAAAGTAAAGGCTAATTTTTTTAGCAACATCAGCAAATGATTCACTAAAATACTTGTCTGTTTTTTTCAATGTTTTTTGTTTTTCAAATCCTAGGTTTTCTGAAAAAGACTCTATAATTTTTTGTACCGCCTTACACTTTTCCTCTTTGGATTGACAAATCTGTGGAATCACACCCATTGTCACACCCGCAGCAGTTAATACACCCCCTACGGTAGAAGCAACCCCTAGGCCGATTGTATCGGATATGGCCACTATAGTATCTGACATTTTCAAGAATTTTTGGCCGATAAACTGTTCACCCATTTGCTGAATAATGCGAAAACTCGTGCTGTTTGATTGGGGGACTAATTCCAATTCATTACGCACCGCTTCGAGCGCTTCGCTAACTTCTTTATTAAATTGCCCTCCGGCTTCTTTGTAGGCGGTTTTCAGTCGGGACTCGAATCGGATGCGGTTGAGTTTTTGCTCCCATCCCCGCTTCATAGCAACTTCATTAGAGTTCCAATTTTCTTTGGCAAAAGAAGGAATGGCATTCACGGCGTCTTGAAAAATTGCCTCAATCTTTACCCGTAAAGATTCCTTAACCTCCTGGGCGGTTTTTTCAATTCGTTGTTGGAGTTCTTGATGCTTGCGCTTTAGGGTTTTGCTCAACTGTTGATAGTCAGTGGTTTGGTCGATCGCCCATTGGTAAGCGGGTTCGATCGCCCCCACTGTGGAACCAAGCATGGTTTGCGATCGCCGCAGCGCTCCATGCTCAACTAATGACTCGCGGATTGAGTCGAGACAATCTTGCATCCGGCTAGCTTGAAAAAGCTTGGTTTTCTGCTTGGCGTGTTGCGGTTCTCGAGCCATCTAAGCCGCACGCAGCATCACCGGCACAATCTCAAAGGAGTTGTTGCCATAATGCGCTTTTGCATAGCAACGAATGCGCTCGATATCTCTGCTCAGACTACTATTGTATTCTTGGGAAAACGGTTTATCCGGGTTCTTTAAGAAAGACTGTAGCCGTCGAGAGTCGCGCAGGTTATATTTGACATTGAGTAAAATAATCAGCGGCTTGTCTTTTTCCTTCAGCAGCCGCAAAAACTTAAATTCGCTTTCTTTAATGCTACCAGTAGTGACGGTGTAACAGATGATATCTGCTTCTTCAATCACACTTTTTGCAATTTCTTCATCACTTTTGTTTGCCACCGGGCGCGCCGATGGCGTTTCAATTATGCGAATATTTTTCCACTCGTACACGCGATTCAGTGGGGTGCTGTGCTGTTTTCTGCCCCCGATCGCATCCCAACTTTCCCCGGTAATGATGGCTTGCAGAGTGGTTTTTCCCACCTGCGGTTTTCCCATAAAAGCAATGGTAAAATAATTGAGGGCGCGTTGTTTGGCTTCCAGTGATGCGCGCAATCTATGGACTTGTTTAAGAATTTCAGCCCTCAATTCTTGTTGGATCTGCTCCAGTTGTTGGGCGGCTTCTTGCTCTGTGCTTCCCTGACAGTTACTGCCAGTTTTGTTCTGTATTTCTCGGACAACCCCTTGCAGATTATCTGCTAAATCTAGAAGCGTCCCGGTGGTTTGCTGAAGTGCTTTTTTGGCCAATGGGAAATCTTCTTGAGAAATCGCCGCACAGCGAGCCATCGCCCGCTCGTACTCTGGCCCGGATAACAGGATTTCGCGTCGCAGATGTTCCACTTTGCGCCCTACATTGTCCGGAGCGATTTGTCCTAGCTTATCCACCAGCGATCGCGATATTAGAGAATCCGCTCCCGCAAGCAAGCGCGCACCGAACGATAATTTGTCTTTTTCCCCCTCTTTGATGTCGGATTGATTCAGAAGATGAATGTCTTCCGCTTGTTCGAGCAGTTTTTTCATTTCCCCGTCGGGCCAATTCCAGATTTGCGCCACCTGCTTTGCCATCTGGCGCTCGCTCGGGGAACAGGATCCATCGACGCAGGCAACCGCCAACATTTGCTGCATCGCCTCATATTGCAAATCGCGAGTCACCCTGTGAGCCACCAGTTCCACGCTCATCTGCCCTTGGTCTTGGGTCAATATTTTCTCCATTTCGGCGAGGGTGCCTTTTCCCACCCGGATCTGCGCGGCAAGTTCCTCTAACATTTGCTCTTCTTTCTTATGGAGCTGACCGTCCCCACAAACCATGTGCGCGAGCAGTAAGAATCGGTAGTCTAGGGATTGCTTGGCGGTTCTACTGGAATCAGACATCTCGTTCTCCGATAAGCGGTAGATATAGGAGTGGCCTAGGGCAGATATGACATTTCGCGATTCTCTTATTATCTAGCAACTCGGTGGAACCGGGGCAATTTTTGTACAAAAAGTTACATAAACCGGGAACCCGCTTGTGATGTCAGGTGGGGCAACCGCAGGCGCATGGTTCCCTCGGAAGGCGATCGCCTGCACTTTTTTGGTCACATGTAGCAAGCGCTACATTTTCTCTTGCATGTCCGAGGAGGGCAATGGTCTACTACCCATTTCCGAAAATCTCGATGCAGATGCACCGAATGTAAGTCAGAACATGACAGTGCTTTGTTTGTACATTTGGCGTTTCATCTCCGATGGGGACAAGGGAGTGCGATCTCATGACTGATATCGTGGTCGGTGGCATCAATGTCAAAAAATGCGTCCGAGTCAAGCTCGCGAAAGCTTGCCTCGGCGGTCTTTCAATCGCCCGGGTTTTGCTACTGGGACGCTAAGAGGGTTAGCCATTTATCGGCTTCGCGATACTGTTTGAAGCGTTGCTCTTCCCGGCGAAATTCTGGGGTATGCACGGTTAAGCGTCCGTTTACCCATTTTTCGCTATGTTTTTTGTGTAGCAGTTCGTGATATAAAACGAATTCTACTACAAATTGTGGCACGCGATCGCTGTCTAAACTAATGCTCATCACGATGCGATCGCGCCACCGCTCGTAATGGGCAAATTTGCGTGCGGTAAAGGCGCGATTCCAGGTTAGGCGAGGTTTTTCCATTTGCCCGTCAAAATATTCTCGATTGACTTTCTCGAATAGGGTTTCTAAATCGTAGCACTTGCCTTTCGCCGTTTCAGCCTCGGTATCCACTATCCAATCTAATTCCAGAATGGTATCTCGATATTGTTCGCACAATATGTATTGCCGAATGGTTTGGCTCAGTTCGGGGGTTTTTTCCCACAATCCGGCGGTGACTAATGCCCTTAATACTTCATCTTCGGCACTCACAAACCCTTCGTTAATATGAAGCGTTGCGGCAGAATCGGTGAGGCGACCTTTATATAAATGCGCCATGTGAATGAAATGGACGGCGATGGTTTCGCATGAATGGGCGCACAGACCCCATAACATTTTTTCGGCCATTTGTTGGCTGCGCCGAGTGGCCCTCAGATGCCGTTGTAAATTGCTCTCATCGGTTAAAAATTTCATCCAAGCGTAGATGTGGCGGGAAGGTTTTGACAAAGCGGCTGGGGTGGCATTTTGGTTGGCGCAGATTTGCTCGATCGCGGTGAGGGTTTCTTCTATGCGATCGAGTAAATTCTGGGTTTCGGATTGGCTGGGGTGGGGATTTTGGGCGAGTTTCGCGATCGCGCCTAACAACTGTTGTTGCTGATTGCGAATATTTTTCATCCGGATCGGCTTCCAGGGGGCAATCGGGGCCGTTTCCTCCACTACGGGCAAGTTGTGCAAGTCGATTTGGGTGAGAAACTGATAGGCTTTGCGCGAGGGCGTGGGCAGATGCGTCGGTCCAATATTCTCCTCGGCACAAATGCACTGAATTTGAGCAATCGTACCTGCAACAAATTCCTGAAAATCTCTTACTTCGTCTTTCGGTATCCCCGCCTGCAACCGATTTCTGGTGATTTCAGCGGCTTTGACAATTCCCCGAATCCGAATCACGCCTTTGCCTCCTGCCATTATCGGTGTCGATCCATAGCCATGAGCGTATCAGTAAAGTTACCTCTTCGGCAAATTATGGCACCCATCACCAGGGTAGAGGGCGATGAAAGTGGGGAAAGCTACCTCAATTGCTAATTCTCAATTCTCAATTCTCAATTCTCAATTCTCAATTCTCAATTCTCAATTCCTCCCCCGAGGAAAACTGAAGTGGGCGCTGTGAAGCAAAAAATTAAGAATCTTAACATAATCTTAAGAAGATTCCCAGAAAATGTAACAAAAGGTTAATATTTAAGAGACGTTGAAATTAGGGGCAGCAAGGCGCTGCGTTCTTTTACAAGAGGCTCTGAATGATGGCTTATCTCGAAACTCCCGTAACAGCTACAGATTGCTCCAGCAAACTCCTTTGTTGCTACGTGAATACCACGAACAAGATCCAGATTGTCCGCATCGCGAATATTGCCAATTGGTATTTTGAACGGGTGGTCTTCCCGGGTCAACGTCTGCTGTTTCACACGGATCCCGAGGCAGTGCTGGAAGTGCATACGGGGGGGGTATCTGGTGCGATTCTCGCGGATACGATTCCGTGCGATCGCCTGGTTTGTGCTTAGGGGAAACGGCGTGTAGTGGTTGCACAACACCGTTTTTGGCTTTGGCGACCGCTAGTTGCTGGTTAAGCACTCAGGGTGTCATCAGATCGCGCTGCTGCTAAAATGAGTTCGCTCTCAGACCACAGATAACGCTCATTAACACGGAGAAATCTGTGAAAATGGGTGTTATCTGTGGTTCATTATTAGAAGAGGCTCGACCGTGACCGAACTTCGCGCTCTGATTTTTGATGTGGATGGCACCCTTGCCGAAACCGAACGGGATGCTCATCGTCCCGCGTTTAATCGCGCTTTTGCCGATGCGGGTCTAGATTGGAATTGGTCGGTAGAGTTCTACGGCAAATTGCTCGAAGTTGCCGGAGGCAAAGAACGCATCCGCCATTATATAGAAAAGTATCAGTCTAATTTTCCTTTGCCAGGGGATTTAGATGGGTTTGTTGCCGAGTTACACGCTGGGAAAACGCGACATTTTCGGCAGTTGGTCGGCGATCGCATTGAGCCAAGAAAGGGGGTGAGGCGGTTGCTACAGGAAGCGAGAGAGGAAGGAATGCGTCTGGCGATCGCGACGACTTCCGCCCAGAAAAACGTAGAAGCATTGTTAAAAAGAGCGATCGCGCCGGAGAGTCTTTCCTGGTTTGACGCGATCGGGGCCGGGGATATGGTAGCCGAGAAAAAACCCGCACCAGATATCTATCACTACGTCTTAGAAAAGTTGAATTTACAGCCAGAAGAATGCCTTGCGATCGAAGATTCCCACCAAGGTTTATTGGCAGCACGCAGCGCCGATCTAACCACCATTATTACACTCAATGACTACACTCGTAACCAGGATTTTTCCGGTGCCGCACTGGTTCTCGATAGTCTTGGCGAACCCGATGCCCCCTTTACCGTCCTCGCCGGAAATGCCGATGACGCCACCTATTTCGATTTAGCCTTGGCAAGGCAATTACACCGTGGGGTATAAATCCTTCTCCCCTACCCTTCTGGTAAATTAACCCCATGTACGACAACATCTGCAAATTCCTCGCCGAACAGTTTAGCCGCGATTTTGCCAGTTGGTT
>NZ_JAJENT010000408.1:0-16758 GCF_035615515.1 Phormidium sp. CCY1219 | reverse complement strand
GGTAAGACTTTATTTTCCCAAGCTCACCTGACCAGAAGACCAGACTTATCTAAGTTTGGTAGCCGTTAGGGGTAAGAATGACTTCTTTGATTTCGGGTGAAAAGCCCAGAGGTGGAGAGATTGGCAAGTGGGACTTGTGAAGCCTATAGTTGCGATCGCGGAGCCGAGACCCCGTAGACTCGGATCCAAAGCTGCAAAGTCAGTGGCGGAAAAGCTGCGGCACCGGTGACCTGGCGAGGGAATAGGGAAGCACAGCCGGTGGCGATCGCCACCGACAAAAAAAGGGGGGTTAATCCCCAAAAAAATTTGTAAAAATCCGACGAAAAAATTGGAACATTTTATGGTAGAGTAAATAAGTGACAGGCCAAAAGGAACTGTCAAGCTAAGTTTACCGGACTTTTTTCCCCTCGTCTGAGGGCAAAAAGTTCACCCAGACCGATTCATACATACCGGGGCTTATCATCGGTTCGGTGGGGTGGAATTGCCATATCGGGCACTAATGTGGCCTGAGGGATGATGGGGGAGAAAACCCATTTCACAGACATAGCGAATTCAGCGGCAAGTCTCAGGCGCGAAAGCGTCGCGATCGCGCCGATCGAACAGTGGCACGCTGGAATCAAAAGATGCTGACGGAAAGCACAATTCCTCATCTAAGGAAGGGGAAATCGGCTTTCGAGGAAAGTGGCGGGATGCCGCAGGTGCGCGCTTTGGCGAACCAGATGCGGGTTGATGCCATACAACGGCGGGAGAAGCGATGGGAAAACCGCTACCACTTCTACCGGAGGCGCAGGCGCTTTTTCGGGGGGAGGGGAAAACGGAGTTGCGATCGCGATCCGCACAGGATGAAATCGAAAAAACCGTCAGCTGAAAAAAAAATTAAAAATAGACTTGCCAAAACCAGCGTGCTACGATAAAAGATATAGAGTAGTTTCTCAACTGACTACCGAATCTAGGCATTGATGTACCGAGCGCCGCTCCGTTTTATTCGGGGTAAAGCGCGTTCTGGGAGACCTAGAAGCGACCCATGTCAACCTAGGTCAATCGAAGGTTCGCCTGGATGCGAGGCAATCGCTGAAAAGTAAAACTTTACAATGGTTCAGATTCTTTGCACAGACAACAGAGCTGTTTCCACGGGAGTATCAATCAACGATTATTTCAGTACAGTGCGTGGAATGCAGTGGAAAGAGGATGCCGAAACATCTACAGCGCGAGACTAAAGCGAGGTCACCCATTTCGGTTTCTGAATGCCAGCGTTCGGAGAGAATGCTTAGAAACGGGTCTCCAATCGCGGCACCAAACGGGAACAACCGGTTCGCCCAAAATCCGCCGTCAACTCTACGAGGATGGGGCGAGTGCAGGGTGCGGCCATTGGGAAAATAGTCTTGAGAAGCAATAGAAAAGTTGCAATTTTTGGAAAATTTAAGAGGTATTATGAGCCAGAAGGTTTGTCACCCGATGGAGAAATTACAGCGTCAAGTGCGATCGCTAGTAGACTCAAAAATCCTGAAGCCCAGCGATAGCCTGTGGAAAATTGCCTTTCTGTATGGTGATGAATGGCAGTTTTGGAAAAGTGAATTGCTTGATTTTGGCTTTTCGATGAAAGACCCGGTACTCCATCTGATCGCGGTGGAGTCGTGGGAAGAGGAGGATGAGTAAAAGCCCCTGACGACACATCATCAATGGGTTTTGGGAGTGAGGATGTGAAGAGCGATCGCTCCACCCATCCCTCACCCCCTACAAACAGGCTGCCAAGGCACGAGCGAGTTGGGCAGCCGTTTGGTAGCGATCGCTCGGTTTCGCCTGGGTTGCTTTTTCGATGGTAGCGCGAACTGCCGGAGTGATGCGCGGGTCATTTTTCACATTAAACCCATAACTTTGTCCGTGCAATTCAAAAAACTTCTGGGGGCTTTCCGCAGTCAGCAAAAAAATCAAAGTCGCACCGATCGCGTAGATATCCGACTGGGTAAGCGGTTCCCCTCGGTTCTGTTCCGGGGCGGTATAATCTGGTGCGCCAATGCAGGTACCCAAAGGGGTGCCGATTTCCTTCACCGCACCAAAATCGAGAACCACAATTCGATTATCGATTGTCCTGACCATCAGATTCGCCGGTTTGATATCCCGATGCACGATCGGCGGGTCGAGAGAATGGATATACTCCAATACCTCACAGGTTTGAATCATCCAATCGATCGCCTGAGGTAACGGCACAGGTCCGCGCTGAAAAACGCGCCGTTCCAAATCCTGACCGTGGATCGTCTCCATTGCCAGATATTTTTTGCCATCTTCCACGAAAAAATCATAAAACTGGGGAATTCCCGGATGAGCGAGACCTTCAAGCACCCGCGCCTCGCGCTCGAATAACTCCCGCGCTTTCGGGATGCGAGTCATATCCGCATTCATTTCCTTAAGCACCAACATGGTGGGACGGGAGTTGCCCTTTTCCGGGGGGACGAACGCCAGATAAGTCGTACCCATTCCACCTTGTCCCAAAGTTTTCAACACCTGATACTCGCGAATCTGACGTTCCACCTGAATCGGTTGACCGCAGTGAATGCAGAATAAAGTATTCGGAGGATTGTTCGCGTGAGTGCATGTTGCGGATCCGCGACGGGGTGCGGCAGTTTGGGGTTTGGGTGCCGGAACGCTCATCTGAAACTTCAGCACCGGACCGCCCGATGCCAATTGAATCAATGCCCCATCATTGACCCACGCTTGATGAGAAACGAATTGGCCATTGACAAAGGTGCCATTGGTGCCGTAGCTGACAAGCTGCCAATAATCACCCGATTGACTATCCTGCGGGGGGTGCAGTTCTAGATGCTGGCGAGACACCACCGGATCGTCGAGTACCACCTGATTTTCCGGAGATCGCCCCACGCGAATGACTTGCGGCTTGTCAAACCGCCACTGATGTAGGGGAGTCTGGTTTGCAGAATCTAACAGAGCGAGAGTAACCACCTTGGAAACTCCTGAAAACACAAAACAATACAGTCGAGAAAAGAGGCAGGGAGAGAGCAAGAGAAAACCGCTCCCCCGCCACCTCACGAATTATACCAACCCACCACTCAATCTTCTTCCACCAGAGCGCGGATGGCGATCGCCGTAATATTATCGTGACCGTTGTACTGATTTGCCAGATCGATTAACGCCTTCACCCCTTGCGCCAGATCGGCATTCTTCTCAAGTAACGGTTCGATGTGAGTCGAGCCATACTTCTCCAACAAATCGTTATCCGTCAATCCATCAGAAGCCAGAATCAGCAACGTATCTTCCTCAACATTAAAAAACTGAACGTCAGGGCGGACAAAATCCTCATTGCGCGGACCGAGGGCTTGAGTCAGTTGGTAAGCATCCGGACGAGAGTAAGCCGTAGCCGGATCCACCCCCCGTTGAATTTCCCGCTGACCCACTTCGTGATCCAGGGTCACTTGCTGCAAACCGCGATCGCGACTAAACCGATAGAGACGACTATCCCCCACATGGGCCACCGCCACCGAAGTATCTTGCACCAAAGCCATCACCAACGTCGTCCCCATGCGACCACTACCGCCGCGCAGTTCTTCTTGATTGCGCTGGTAAATCGCTTGGTTCGCGTGCAAGATAGCCGATCGCAGAATTTCGCTATCCGGCAAACTCTCTTGCCAGTAGGTATGCAAATATTCGCGCAGGGTATCCACCGCCAGGGCACTCGCCACTTCGCCGCTTTCGTGGCCCCCCATGCCATCGCAGAGAATGTAAAGACCCTTCCAGTGAGTGGATTGCGATCGCGACCCCAGACGTTCCTTGTGCTGGGTTTCGATGCCAAAATCATCCTCATTATGAGTCCGTTGGCGTCCGATATCCGTAGCACCCGCCGCCGCCAGAGACGCCAATTCCATCGGCATCACCATCGTCGGCGCGTCCGAATCCTCCACATCCTCAAAGTAGTCCGACCCTTGCAGGCGAGTGGTGCCCCCCGAGAACGTGGGCGGAACCGTGGGCGGGGGGGGTTCGATCTGCTTCGCGAGTTCCGATAAGCGCGATCGCAACTCCTCCATCGTCGAGACCGTTCCCTGAGTGACTTCCCCCATCAACCCCTGCAACTGCACCAGATGTTGGCTATCCTCGCCATCATCCGCCGCCACCGAACCATTAAACAGCCTTTGCCACAGTGCGCCTAACGCCGTTAAACTGGGGGGAGCATTCGAGTCCTCCGCATATAACCGCTGCAGACACAATACCTGGTCTTCATCCACCCGCAAATTCCCCGGTTCGAGCAAGCTTTGACGACAGTGCCACTCTTCTAACCCCGCCCACAGTTCCGTCATTTCCTGCACCCAATGCAACACCTGGGCCGGATGAGTCAGTGCAGTTTCGGCGCTATTGACTAAAAGCGGCAACTCAGTGCGGTCTTCTAACAGTAAAACCACCCGTTCATCCTGATGCCAAGCATCGTGGATCGTCGGCAAATTGGAATAAAAGTGGCCGTGAAGGGCGAGATAGGCATGGGCGATCGCCGGAATTGCCATTGCCCACGCCGGTGTTTCTTTCTGCGAGGTCATTTCCGAAGCGGGATAAAAAGATTCTACAGAGTGAGAACTCAACGCCGACAGCGGCGACTGCTGCAGGGGCTGAGTATCCAAGACTTTAACCGTCACCTCCCCCGAAATAGCCTCCCGAGGCACCTCCTCTAGCAATTGATACCGTTGTTGCGAGTCGAGATAACTCCCTGCCGGCATCGGTATGGGCGCGGAAGATTCACTCCCCTCCAATGCTTCCATGTCTGCATCGACTTCTGAGGAGAAAACCGAGTCCTCTTCCACTTCTTCCCCGGGGGTTTCAGCACCGATCGCTTCTGCTTGCGATGCTTGCGCTGCTTCAGTTTCCGGTAGCGCTTCCGGACTTTCCACTGCCGATTCTTCCCGGTTTTCGAGATCCTCGGCGGGAGTTGCCTCGGCAGAAACCTCTGCTGAGGCATCTGCATCTGCCATGAACGCCGAACCGGCTATCCCTGCAGTAGAAGACCCAATGGGAATTTCGGTGTCCGAAGAGACCTCCGTCTCTAGCATTTCCGACTCAGGTGCCACGCCCACGGGGGGCAAGTCTTGCGCCGCTTCTGCTTCTTGCGGGGGCGCAGACTCCAGGGGATTGGCAGACTCTTGCGCCGCAGATGGGGTGCCATTTGGCGAGACGATCGCCCACCAAATCTGACCCGTTATCGCGTGGCAATTATCGCAGCGCAAATTGCTCACCCTTACCTTGGTGCCGCATTCCGGACAGGACTTATGGGTTAAAGAGGTGCCACACTTTTGGCAAAACTTGTGGGTGTTCGGATTCTGGAACTGACATTGAGGACAGACAAGCATGGGAATACTTCCAGTTAGGGAATGGATAGGTTAACGTTCAGATTTTAAACAGGGTTTTAAACACCATAACTTTCCCAATTTTAATTGCACCCGTAACATGCAGCAAAATCAACCCCCCCGACGCCGAGGGAGAATTGCTCCAAAATTTTCCGGAAAAATAATTGACAAAAACAGTTAAATGTGTTAAGTAAGTCATCCGAGGGAAACGATGCAACCCCAAAGGCCGCGTTTAGCGCCTTTGCACTTCGCTTGCAAAACCGTGGTTGCCCGCTTACCCGGTTATCCGTCAGGGGGAAAAGTTCAATTTAAGGTTAGCGGAATTTCCACGATAAAAGAAGTTTTGCGATCGCCACTTTCCACGAAAATCTGCCCTCCTAAATGGGTGGTGAGTTTTTGCACCAACGCCAACCCCAAACCGGTGCCTCCTTGCTTCCAAGGGTCGCCACTGGGGATGCGGTAGAACTTTTCAAACACATGATTCATTTCCTCGGGTGGAATTTCGATGCCGGTATTAGTAACGCACAACCGGATGCGATCGCCCTTGACAGTAGCAGAAACGATAATCTCCTCTTCCGGCGGCGTGTACTTGCAGGCATTATTCAACAACTCCATCATCACCCGTTCCAAACTGGAAGTTTCGGTAACAATTGGCGGGAGTGGCGTGGGAAGATTGAGGTGTAAATGTTGCTGACGCTGGTTGGTGCGGTCCTCAAAGCGCGCAGTTAATTCTGCGAGCCAATGTTCCAACTGAATTTCCGATACTTCCCGAGTGTAAGCGGCATCTAGGCGCTGCAAATCCAGCAAATCGTTAATTAAATTAATTTCGCGCTCGCATTGGTCGTGTAAAATCCTCAGATAATTTGACAGACGGTCTCGCACCGAAGAGGAGGGAATGGAAGCGGGGTCAGCGTCAGGCGTTTCCCATTGTTTGCAGAGAATTTGTACCATTTGGATCGCCATTTTCATGTTGGTCATCGGCGATCGCAATTCGTGGGAAACCGTGCTGAGAAATTCATCTTTCAGACGATTGAGCGTTTCCAACTCGTCGAGTTTCCCCAGGGTTTCTTGATAGAGGCGAGCTTGACGCAGGGCGATCGCGCATTGCGACGCCACCAACTGCACCAAGCGAATTTCCGGGTCGCCAAACACCCGAGACTGAGAGTGCAACAGTGCCAAATGGGCGATCGCCCCTCGGTCGTCAAAAATCGGCACGATTAACTTCGCCGCCACCATTTGCGCCAGATCCGGACAAGCTAAATCCCCCAATTCAGGACCTTGAAAATATTGCATTTGCCCGGTATCCCAAGCGATAAAATATTCGCCGGCCAATAATTTGTCAAACACATGGGGTGCTTGTGCGATGGGAATCACTTGGCCCAAACCCGACCCCATGTTAGACTGG
Source organism: Phormidium sp. CCY1219 (assembly GCF_035615515.1). Lineage (GTDB taxonomy): Bacteria > Cyanobacteriota > Cyanobacteriia > Cyanobacteriales > Laspinemataceae > CCY1219. The sequence goes on along the minus strand of NZ_JAJENT010000408.1, from coordinate 10,011 downwards.
CTGGATTCGTAGCAAATGGTTGCCGTGGTGCGATCGGCATCGTAAAGCGCCGCGCAACAATAATCGACCTTGAGAACGTTGGCCAATTCTGCAACCGCCGTTTGCAGAATATGAGCTTCGTCTAAACTTTCGCGGACTTTATCGGTAATGCGGCAGACCAAATCGGAAAATTCGAGGGATTGTTGTAATTGTGCCGTGCGTTCTTGCACTTGAAGTTCGAGGGTGCTTCCCACTTGGGAAAGATGACGATACAACTGGGACTGAGAGATAGCAATTCCCAATTGCGCGGCTAATTGTTGCAATAATGTGGTTTCTTGAGACAACCAGTGACGGGGGGAGGAACAGTGATGAGCCACCAGCAAACCCCACAGGTTGGATAACCCCATCGTCGAAGATTCAGAATCCATCGTGTTGAGGGTTCTCGGATCCCGACTCGGCGTGACCAGGGGCACCACTAAATTGGCTTTGACGTGAAATTCCGAGAGTAAAGCGGCGTAACAGGGAGTCAGATTAGCGGCATCGAGATCGCTCATGGCATGGATGCGACCTTGAAGGTAAAGGGGGACGAGGTTTTCAAAACAAGGGTCGTGGATGGTGGTGCCGACGATTTTCGGCCAAGGGTCGGCAACGGATTCGACCAGGACCGTACCGCTTTTCCAACCGGGCTGGAATTGAAAAATCAAGACCCGATCGCATTGGAGAAATTCCCGCACTTCGGTGACGGCGGTGTTGAGAATGGCATCGAGGTGAAGCGACTGACGAATGCGGGCGATGGTGCGGGCGATCAAGCGTTCCCGCTGAAACTGATGGGTTAGGGAGACTTCGGCGCGGAAGCGATCGCTAATATCGCAGAGGGTAGCGAGGGTTCCTGCATAGCGATCGCCCGGGTCAAAAAGCGGCTGGAAGGAGACCAAGGTCCACAGGGAGGAACCATCGGGGCGACGCAATTGCAAATCTTGTCGCCCAGAGACACCGTAGCGAGTTTCGGCGATCGCCTCAGATGCGATCGCCCGAGAGCGCTCGTCCACAAAGTCCAAAAATGGCTTTCCGAGCATCTCAGCTTCCGAAAGCTGGAGGATTTTCATCAGTTGCGGGTTGACATAGGAGAGGTTTCCCCCAGGGTCGAGGGTGCAAAGTCCGTCGCTGGTGGTTTCGACAATGCGGCGATAGTGTTGTTCGCTATCGCCCCCGGGCGCTTTGGGCGGAGGCGAATCGGGCTTGGGGGGGGTGGTTTGCTCTGCGGCGGGGTGCAATTGTGCTGCCGACGCACTGACGTCTGCGGTCTGGTTTTGGATGCCGATAAAATGGGTTAATTCTCCCGCACAATTGCGGACCGGATAGATAGAGAGTTCGCAGCAAAACTCGGTTCCATCTTTGCGGGCGTTGCGGACGATCGCCCGGGTTTTTTTGCCTTGGGCGATGCACTGGGTGATTTTGGCGAATGTCTCGCGATCGCCAGATTGCAAGAAGCGGTAATTGCGCCCGATCGCTTCGGCGGCACTATAGCCCAGCAGTCGCTCGAAACTGGGGTTGACATAGACGATTGGATTGTCCGGTAAGCGGGGATTGGTGATGAAAACTGGGCTTTTGGTGCGGGCAAGGGTTTGCTCGAACACCGGGACGACGCTATTTTCGCAATGCTTTGCCGGAGGGTCATCTGCGGCGGCGATGCAGCCGAGTTGCTTGGCTTCGATGGCGGCGATCGCTTCTGGGGAAATGTCCGGGAACGCAGGAAGGGGTTGCGTCACTGGGGCAGGGGTTCGGGTTCCCTGGGGGTGCATACCCGCAGTGGCTTCCTCACTCCCCTCCTGGGTGCGGGCAAACAGCTCCCCGGCGAGAAATAAACCGGGTTTCTCACCTACACCGGCAGCGCAAGACAGGGTGACGCTGACCCACAGCTTACTCTTGTCATGGCATTGCAGGCGAAATTCTCCCAGGGGGAAGGGAGGCGAGAGACAACCGCGATCTCTCGGACACCACTGACAGGCTTTTTGACGAGTCAGAGCCTTCAGTTTCCGTTGGATTCGCTGGCGATCCTCCGGATAAATCAGATCTAAAAAATTTCGCCCTATCAGTTCTGGTGCGGCGTAACCCAATATCGAGGCTCCTTGGGGGTTAATTGCTAGAATACAGGCGGTTAAATCCAGGTAAAAGTAAAGCCGACGCCAGTGCGGGGAGTCCCTCAGGGATTCGCTGTAGTCTCCTTCAATGTTATCTGGCAATTCTGCGTTAAAATAGGGCGCTGGACAAAAGATGTCTGTCCGATCGCGGTTGGATTGTGCGCGATCGGGGGAAACAACTGTTGCGCGCGAGGAAGAGACGCGCCTGGGAGCATCTCGCCGATCGCGATCGCCGCACTGGGCATTATCGCTCATTTGAGGTTCGCGGTACTCTGGTGGGTCGCTCCACTCGCTAAAATAGCTGTTCGACGTCATTCCTGAACTCCTCTCGACTGGATGTGATGGATAATGTGAAAATTTGTTAAAGTTTTTTTGAAGTTTTCATAAAGTTTTCCCGAGAGCGTTTCCCGGGGTGGTCACCGCCCCCAAAAAAATGCCCCCTGCTTCTTTTCTCCCCATCTGTTTTTAATGTCCCCCTGCGGGTTGTCCACCCCTTCCCTACGTTCAATGTAGCAAAACCCAGACCATTATACAACCCGAATCAACCGGGTTGCAAGCTTCAAAATACACAAATCAACTCAATCCGCCTTCTTTATTCTGCCTTAACTCTGGGTTTTCCTGAGACGGTAAAGTTCTCCTCACCGCTTCTACCCCCCCCCGATCGATTTGCCTAGGGGGTGAGCCAATGACTCCACCGCTTCTTCACTTTCTTTACGCAGTTAGTTTGCTACTGCAAACCATGCCAACTCATCGGGTTAAATCCGTTATGTTGTTTCCCCACTTTACCCCAATATTTCTTCTACCTATCTTTGTTCTCGGATGTATTTCTCTCAACGGTTTGGTCTTTCTTAAAAAAACTCGCCTCAGCCTTTATTTTATTACCCTACTAAAATCTCTCCTGCCATTCATAGCAATCTCGCAAACAGCAGTTCCATTTTCCTAGAAACCATGTTTCCTCATCCTTATAGGACAAACCTTTTTATTCCAAAAAATAACCAATTCAAATAATAGGTGAGTTTTCAGGCTTCTTTTTGCAGAGAGTAAAAAATCGAAAATTGACCCAAATATTAACCGACAATAAAATCGCAATTTAAACTCCTAAATATATGCAAACTAAATGAAAAACAAGAGCGGGACTGAGCCGGAGGTGGTGCAGGTTAAACTCGGAAAACCAACTCAGGAACAATTGTAGCCACGAAATGTTGGCGATCGCAAAAGCAATCCGATTATCAGCGCAAGAGTTGGTGCAAAGCTTTGACTTCTTCCGCCGTCAAATCCCGCCACTGGCCCGGTTCCAATCCCTGCAAGCGCAAATGAGCAATACCAGAGCGAACCAATCGCAAGGTGGGAAATCCCACCGCCGCCGTCATCCGGCGAACCTGACGATTTTTGCCTTCAGTCAGGGTCATTTCCAACCAGCAGGTGGGCACGGTTTTGCGGTAGCGAATCGGTGGGTCGCGCGGCGGTAACGGTGGGGGGGCAGATAATTGCTTGACTTTCGCCGGACGAGTGCGATAATTCTGAATTGAGATTCCATTTCGCAGTTGATTTAACGCCGCCGCATCGGGAATGCGCTCTACCTGCACCCAGTAGGTGCGCGGATGAGCGAATTGGGGAGAACAGAGTCGGTGCTGTAGCTGACCGCGATTAGTCAGCAGCAGCAGTCCCTCGCTGTCGCGATCGAGCCGACCCACGGGATAAACCGACGGTACGGGGATATAATCTTTTAAAGTGGGACGCGGGGTGCCCCCATCAGCGCCACTGGCGTCGGTAAACTGAGTCAAGACGCCATAGGGTTTGTAAAACAAGAGATATCGAAAAGTCACGGTTAAGAAAAATCGAGGGTTGTGATTCCCGGGCGGGGCTGACGCCTAATTTGCTGACAACCCAACTTCCTGTCCCTAAGTTATCGAAATATTGATTATCCTCAATAAAGAAAGATTTGACAAGAGTCTATGTACGCTGCTGCAAGTCCCGATTTATTCTCCCGGTTTTTAGAGCATTTGCCCGTTGCGACGGCGATGCTCGATCGCGATCTGCGCTATCTCGCCGTGTCTCGCCAATGGTTGCGGATTTACGGACTCGAGGCGCAAGGGGTTATCGGTCAACCCTGTCACCTGGAAAATCTGGGCGAAACCTCGGGAAGGGATTCTCCAGGGGTAGAGTTCCAGGGGGAGGGGGAATCGGTTCCCCGATCCGTTCCAGACGCCACAGAGGCGCGGAAACTACAGGCTCATCAGTGGCGAGAGAGCAACGGAGAGATAGGCGGTTGGATCGTGACCTTGGAGGGCGATCGCGCTGAGGGAACAGCCCAGGAGTTCTCTGCATCTCCTTCTCGAAGTCCCGACTTTTTGAGCGCCACCTGGGAACGAGTGGGTGTGGGGATGGCACAGGTGGGAATCGGGGGTGAATTTATCCGGGTCAATCCCAAGTTTTGCGAGATTCTCGGCTATGATGCAAGGGAGCTAACCGAGATGCAGAGTCGGGATATCGGGCATCCGGAGGATTGGGCCAGAGATGTGCAGGGGAAGCGTCGGCTTTTGGCTGGAGAAATGGCCACCGATGGGATGGAGAAACGGTTTTTTGATAAAAATGGAGCGGTGGTGTGGGTGAAATTGACCCGTTCTCTGGTGCGGGATGCGGATGGATCGCCGAGTTATTTTATTGAGGCGATCGAAGATATCGGCGAGGCGATCGCGGATCGCGGGATCCGGCGCAAGCGGGAAGCGGATTTAAGCGCGGCGCAACAAATGGCGCATGTGGGGAATTGGGAATTCGAGGTCGCCAGTGGAAGGATTACCTGGTCCGACGAAATCTTTCGGATTTACGGGGTAAACCCCGCCGAGGGCGTACCCAGCTTCGCGGAATTGGTGCAATTGTATCATCCCGAGGACCGAGAGGAGTTCCAAGGTCGAGTGAATCAAGCGATCGCCCAGGGCCAAGCCTATGAATTGGAAGCGCGGATTGTCCGTCCCACGGGAGAGATTCGGTATGTTTATGCAAAAGGAGAAGCTTATACACAAGCCGATCGCGTGGTGCGGTTGTTTGGCACCCTGATGGACATCACGGAGCGTAAAAGGGTGGAACTGGCACTGCAAGAGGCTTCCGAGGAACTGGAACGCCGGGTAGAAGAGCGAACCGAGCAACTGCAAGCCACGATCGCGCAATTACGAGAGAGCGATCGGCGCTATCAAACTCTCACCCAAGTCTCTCCCGTGGGGATTTACCATGCGGATGTCAGTGGAAACTGTTTGTATGTGAACCAGCGCTGGCGTGAAATTGCCGGACTTTCCCGGGAGGAAAGTTTGGGGACAGGATGGCTGAGTGCCATTCATCCCGAGGATCGCGATCGGGTCTTCGCGGAATGGGAAAACGCGCGTCGAGAAAATCGCCGATTATCGATTGAGTATCGCATGGTCGATCCTTTGGGGAAAATAACCTGGGTGTTGTCCCAGGCGGTGGCGGAACGAAACGAGATGGGGGAGATTCGCGGGTATGTGGGGTCGATAACGGATATTAGCGATCGCAAAGCTGCCGAAACCGCATTACAGCAAGAAAGAAACTTATTTGTGGGCGGTCCGGTTATCGTGTTTCGCTGGAAACCCGAAGCTAATTGGCCGATGGAATATGTATCGCCCAATGTGACGCAATTGGGATATCAACCGGCGGATTTGACCTCTGGAACAGTACCGTTTGCCACCCTGCTGCATCCCGAGGATGTAGAACGAATTGCCGCTGAGGTGCAGCATTATTGCGATACCGGGGTGAATGCGTTCGAGCAAGAATATCGGCTGCAAAATGGCGCGGGGGAATTTCGCTGGATGTATGATTTTACCGTAATCTCTCGCAATGAAAGCGGTGAAATTACCAATTTTGATGGGTATTTGCTCGATATGACCGAGCGCAAGCAAAATGAAGAAACCCTGTTGCGGATTAGTAAAGCGGTAGATAGTGCCAGCGATGCAATTTCAATAGCCGATGAAAAGGGCAATCATATCTATCATAATCGCGCTTTTGCCGAACTTTACGGCTACGACACCGTGGAAGCGTTTAATGCCGCCGGCGGTATTCCCCATGTGTTTACCGATTCAACGGTGGCGAGGGAAATGCTGCAGATTATTACCAGCGGCAAATCCTGGAGTGGGGAACGGGAAGTGAGAGCGCGATCGGGACGGTGTTTTGAAGTGTTTGGTCGCACGGATGCCATTCAAGATAACCAAGGTGAAATTATCGGCTTTATTGGCATTACTACCGACATTTCCGAACGCAAAGCGTTAGAACGTCAACTGGCGCATCAACAGGCACTTCTGAATTCCTTGATTGACAATTCTCCCCTGGGTATCGGCATTTTAGACCACCAGATGCGTTACTTGCAACTCAACGAAACCTTAGCGGAAATGCACGGGATTTCGGTAGCGGAACATTTGGGAAAAGCCGTCAGGGAAGTTTTACCCGAATTGGCTGATAATGTGGAACCTGCGTTGCAATACGTCCTCAACACAGGTGAATCGATTGTTAATGTAGAAATCAGCGAAAACATGCCGATGCGGGGGGGATATCGGACGGGACTGTGTTCTTTAATTCCTTTGAAAACCAGTGACAACGCTATAGCAATTGGGTTGTTTATTCTAGATATTACGGAACAGAAACGCGCCGAAGCTGAGTTGCAACAGCAGGCGCGCATTCTCGACCAGCTTTGCGATGCGGTGATTACCACTGACCTACAGGGGAACGTGACTCGCTGGAACCAGGGGGCGGAACGAATTTACGGGTATGCTGCAGCGGAAGCGATCGGTCGAGAGATTACTTTCCTTTATCCATCGGATACTGTGATGTATTTCCAGCAGGAGATGATGCCGCAAATTCAGCAACAGGGAAGTTACGAGGGAGAAATAAAAACGCAGCGAAAATCCGGTGATTTGGCTGATGTTTATCTATCGGTTTCCCAGGAAAAAAATGGCGAAGGGGAAGTTGTGGGTCTGATTGTATATAATATCGATATCACCGAACGAAAAGAGGCGGAACGGGAACGACGGGCTACGGCGCAAAAACTCTCGTTGCTGGTGCGCGAAACTCCTCTAGCGGCGATCGAGTTTACTCCGAATTTGGAAGTGGTCGCGTGGAATCCCGCAGCGGAACGAATTTTCGGCTACAGTGCCCAAGAAGCAAATGGGCGCGATATATTTGACTTAATCGTGTTGGAAGAGTTAAGAGAACAGCTCGAACCGATTAAAAGTCAATTGCTGAATCAGGAAGGCGGGACTTATCATGTGAATGAAAATCGTACCAAAGATGGGCGGACGATTGTGTGCGAGTGGTACAATACGCCGATAGTTGATGAAAGCGGAGAAGTCAATGGGTTAATTTCATTAGGGTTGGAGATTACGGAACGCTTGGAAGCAGAAGCTGCAGTGCGAAGAAGCGAGCAACTGTATCGGACGTTAGTCGATAATTTCCCCAACGGGGCGGTGAGCTTGCTCGATCGCGACTTGCGGGTTATCCTGGCGGGGGGTACGGAATTAGCCAAAATGGGGTTATCGAAGGAAGTTGTGGAGGGAAAGAGCATTTGGGAGGTGTTTCCCCCAGAGAGTTGCGATCGCGCTGCGCCCCGGTATCGCGCCGCCCTGGCGGGAGACCCCAGCGTTTTTGAATCTCAATTGGGCGAGGAAACTTATATTATCCATGCGCTACCTCTCCATAACGAAGCCGATGAAATTTTTGCCTGTTTGGTGATGTCGCAAAATATCACGGAACCTAAGCAAGCGGAAGAAGCCCTGCGACAAAGTGAAGAACGATTCCGCAACTTAATCGAAACCACCAGCGATTGGGTGTGGGAAGTGGATGGGGAAGGGTGCTACACTTATGTGAGTCCGAATGTGCGCGAAATTTTGGGCTACGAACCGCAGGAGGTATTGGGGAAAAAACCAACGGATATTATGCATCCTATAGACGCCGATCGCGCGAGTGAGAGATTGGCCGAACTCTGCGCCGGAGGAGAACCGTTCAAATTTGTGGAAAATACCAACTTGCACAAAGACGGTCATCGGGTTATCCTGGAGAGTAGCGGCGTCCCGATGTTCGATCGCGAGGGGAATTTCCGAGGGTATCGGGGGATGGATCGCGATATCAGCGATCGCGTATTCGCAGAAGCCGCCCTGCGAGAACGAGAAGCGCAACTGCGAGAAACCGCCCAGCGCGAGGAACTGCTCAATCGCCTGATCGACCGCATTCGCCAGTCTCTCGACTTGGACCGCATTTTGCAAACCACCGTCCAGGAAGTGCGCCACTCGTTACACCTCGATCGCTGTACCTTTGCGTGGTATCGTCCCCAGTGGGAACCCCCCGCCTGGGAAGTGGTGCGAGAATCTGTCGCCCCAGACCTTCCCAGTCAGCTTGGGGTTTATCCCACCGCAGAGTTGGGAAGAATGGTGGAGGAGCATATTTTAAGCGGGGAAGAACTGCGGGTGGAAGATACAAGCCGAGTAGAAGACCCGGTATTGCAGCAGTTTATGCAGGGAATAGGGGCGCAGGCGGGGGTGTATATCCCCCTGCAAACCCGGGGGGGAGAAGTGGGTGCGATTGTCGGCTGGTGCGGCGATCGCCGTCAGTGGCGCGACATCGAAATCGAGTTACTCACCGCGATCGCCTCCCAACTGGCGATCGCGATCGACCAGGCCCGCCTCTACGATGATGCAGCCACCGCCGCCGCGACCGCCAAAGCTAAAAGCCAGGAATTGGAAGGAGCTTTGCGCGAATTGCAACAAACCCAAACTCAACTGATTCAAAGCGAAAAATTGTCCTCCCTCGGTCAGCTTGTCGCCGGCGTTGCTCACGAAATCAACAATCCCGTAAGCTTTATTTATGGTAACATCATTCCGGCTCAAGAATACGCCGAGGGACTGTTAGCACTGATCGAATTATATCAAGCCAGCTACCCCGAACCGCCAGAGACCATTGTAGCCGAAATGGAGGCGATCGAGCTAGATTTTATCGCCGAAGACTTGCCAAAATTGCTGCAGTCGATGAAAGTGGGCGCAGAACGCATTCAGGAAATCGTCCGGTCTTTACGGAACTTCTCTCGCCTGGATGAAGCCCAGGTGAAAGAAGTGGATATCCATGAAGGGATTGATAGTACCCTGATGATTTTAAATAGCCGCTTGCGCGAACTCCCCAATCGACCGGCGATCGAGATTGTGAAAGAATACGGAACTCTGCCCTTAATTGAGTGCTATCCGGGCCAGCTCAATCAGGTGTTTATGAATCTGCTGGGAAATGCGATCGATGCCTTAGAGTCATCCCTAACCGATCTAAACCACCAAGGACAAATGACCAATGACCAACAACAAATGACCATCCAAATTCGCACTACAGTTGACGGTGAATTCGCCGTTATCCGACTTGCCGATAACGGGTGTGGGATGAGCGACTCCGTGCGACAAAAACTGTTTGAACCATTTTTTACCACCAAACCAGTGGGTAAAGGAACCGGATTGGGATTGGCCATTAGCTATCAGATTATTGTGGAAAAACATCGCGGAGAATTAGAGTGTCTGTCCCAATTGGGTCAAGGAACGGAAGTTATCTTAAAAATTCCCATTCATCAGAGACAGCAGCGCAACTAATAGTCGCGTTTTGGCCAACACTAGCGAAGCCCGGGGCGACAGCGCGATCGCCCGCCCTATTTTTATTGAAAAATCGGCCAAATGTGATATAATATCCCCCAGACTCGTTCCCAGCAGATGGCGATCGGGCCTATCTGGAGGCTGGGTCTCCCCACCATCTCACTCATCGCCACTCCCCCTGCAACGTAAACGCCGCCCAAAAATAGGGCGATTTCCACTCCTCACGTTGCCACATCTCCAACTGCGCCTCCCGCAACGCTTCCGCCGGG
>NZ_JAJENT010000407.1:0-74637 GCF_035615515.1 Phormidium sp. CCY1219 | reverse complement strand
GGAGGCAGGGCTTATGTGCAATGCGCTGATTGCTTTACGCCGGACTTAGAAGGTTCAATTGCGCTTCAGGGATGATGCGATCGCCCAATGATGGGACATAGTTGAGTTTTGCAAATGCCTTTGAATAGAGTGCGAAAAACCCGCTTTCTCGGAAAACGGGTTTGAGAAGGATTGCTGAAGTGGTGGGGTGGTGGGGGATGGCATATGCGCTAAGCGATCGCGATCGCACTGGCCTAGATTTTCCCTGGAACCATTATTACCCTTGTGCCTGGGGGCGCTTCCCGTGATAGCAAACCATTCCCAAACCCATCAATAACAGAGCACCGACGGTTCCGGGTTCGGGAATTTTGCGCGGTTCGGGAGGGTCGAATGTTGCGGTTGTCTCGCCCCTAATCGAGCATTCCTCTTGGGAACAGTCCAGGGTCAGAGTGCGATGAGGGTCATGGAGACTGTATTCAGCGGCGGCGGGGGAGGCGAACCCCATCGCAGCGATCTGAAACGCACAGATAGAGGCCAATCCGAGAGAAATTTTGTCAAACATCTTGATTATCTCCTTAATTCAATACCTTGACTTGCTAATTTTAATCATCGAGGCAAACGGCTAGGTTGTCATTGCGATTGCTCACCGTGCCTGAGTGTTTGCGATCGGGGAGGGTTGTGATTTGGATCGCATATTCAACGCTTTCGGTTTGGCGATCGCAATCGATTGCGAGATAAAAAACCTTAAAATATCATTCTCATCCCAGCTTTTCGACTAGCTTCATTCTAATTGGCTGAAGACAAAAGACTCATCGTTCTGAAGTGAGATTTCCTACCAGCAAAGTGCTGGAAGATTCTACAGCCAAAGATAGAGGAGGAAAGAAAACTAGGGAAACCCGAAGCGGGGAAACCACCTGCGATCCCTGCCAGTAATCCAGGGCGATCGCAGTAATTTTACCCCGTATTTCTGCCTGGGGTATTATCCTGCGCGAGAGGAAATATTTTTGGTAGTAAAGGGTGAAGTATTCGCGGAAAAATACCTGCTAAAAATTTGATTATTTTAAAGACGAAATTTCAGACAATTAAGTTCCCGCTTGATTTGATTTTTGGGAGATTTTTCAGCCATTAATCGGAGAAAGGTGAGGAGAATTTGCACCGAAGCACCACAGGCGATCGCCCAGGAGGAATGGAACCAGCAATGTAGCAATTGCCCTGACAGGTCACATCGGCAAAAACCGACGAACCCACTCGATGGCAAAGAAAATCCCCCCTCTACGGCGAGGCAGAGGGGGGAATCGGGATGTGGCGAAAAATTACTGAAGCTGTTCTAACCAGAGATTCACATCCACCTTAAGCTGTTGACCCAACAACAGCAGGCGACGACGCAACCCCGAACCTTGCCAGTCAATAGAAGAATCCGAAGCATCTGTCGGTGTAATGTTCTCCTCATCCACCCCAATGGATTGTTCGGCGAGAGTCCCCTGGAGCCAATAGAATAAAAGCTCTTGAGCGCGATCGAGACACAGAGCCAGATGAAGCTTTTCGCCCACCGCGATCAGACGTTCCAACACAGCGATCGCCGATTCCACCGTTTCCGCTTTCGCGTCGTGCAGCAGATGCCACAGCGATCGCTCGATCAGACCTTCGAGAATCCGCTTCGCCTCGCTCAGTTGGAAATGACAGCGCATGTGTGCCGCTTCCGTAGCGATCGCCTCCAACTCGCTCAGATGACAAGAAATCTTCTCCAGATCCCCAACCGCATTGCCCATTTCCTGTTCCAGACCCGTCACCTCCATCATGCAGCGATGACCCAAAGCGATTTCTGCTGCCACCTGCAACTCTTTCGGCACCGGCAGCTCATCGCGATGGAAGCCCATCATCACCCCATAATTATCGCGATACACCTGGCTGTAAAGCTGATCGAGTCTCATCAAAGTTTCCTGACTTAGCAGGCGCATAATTCGGTGACGTTCTTCTGCAAACAAATCGCGCAAACTATACCATTTGCCATCGAAATGCTCGTTCATCACCAGAATAGCGTGCGCCACACTCGCTTCTTGGATCGCCGCAAACAACTGTTCTTTCATAGTGGTGTAGGCCCGTCGTCCAGCAAACGGCTGAATGCAGCAGTGGAAATCCCAGCCACCCAGATGGAGGACCGCAAACACCAAATCGAGACTTTCGCGGGTAATGTCCGAGATCAACTGCAACTGTCCCACCGCCAGAGTCAGCGGGCCCATGCGTTGCAACTGATAATCCCGGCGATAAGCCTGGTAGCAGTAGAGGTGTTGTTGTTCGGAATAGTTGGCAAACAACCCGCTAATGGCGTAGTGAGCCGCCACTTGTTCTAAGCTAATTTGGGCAGTTTGCACCAAATGATGGTAGACATTGGCACCATCTTTAAACAATTCCACATTGCTCGGTGCCCAAGCGAGGCGAGCGATAAATTCCCGTTCCAGTTCGATCCCCGCCACATCCCCTGCCAGTTCGATCGCCCGGGCGGCGTAGCGGAGAATTTGCACCCCTTCCGGGCGGGAGATTTCTTCAAAGAACCAGCCGCAACTGGTGTACATGAGCAAGCTGTGACGCTGCATTTCCAGCAAGCGCAAGGCATCGACTTGCTCGGATTGCTTCAGGGTGTGATTTTGGTGGCGTTCGAAGAAGCGCTGCAGGTTATCCTCCGAGCGATCGCGGATGACCTGGATGTACTCATCCCGCGTCCCCCAAGGATCGGCAAAAAAGCGCGTTGCTTCTTCTTCGTAGACCTGGATCGCTTCGTCGCGCAGCCAGTTGAGGGATTCGCGCAAGGGACGCCGCCATTTTTGGTGCCAGCCGCCGCCACCGCCGCATCCACAGTCATCTTGCCAGCGATTGACCCCGTGGGAGCAACTCCAAGCGGTGATCGGTTTGAGTTCCACTTCCCAGGTGGGGGGAGTGATGCTTAAATAATGGGCATAGTTGGTCACCGTCCAACCCCGGCGAGAGAATTCTTCAGTGAAGGCGTAGGCGAGGCATTTTTCCTTCCCCCGTTTGTGGTGTCCGAAGGTTTCCCCATCCGTAGCCACACTCAGGAGTTGGCTGGGTCGGCGATCGCCATGAATGGCTAAGCCCAGTCGTCCGACTAAATGTTGGGAACTGGTCAGCACGTCATTAAAGCCCATATCCCGCGAAATCGGCCCGTCGTAGAAGAAGATATCGATAAATTTGCGCTCTCCAGTGTCATCGGTTTCGGGGAGATAATAGCGATAGGGACGGGTGGGATCGATTTGTCCGCCGCCCACTTCTAGCCACTCCGGTTCTGGGTTGCTCTCGGTGGGGATCGCTCGACAGCGTTGCGCTTGCGAGGGCGCGAGGATGATAAATTTGATGTCTTCAGCGATTAGGGCTTCGATGGTGAGCGCGTCTACGGCAGTTTCCGCAAGCCACATGCCTTCGGGATCGCGCCCGAAGCGCAAGCGGAAGTCTTCTTTGCCCCAGCGGATTTGGGTGTATTTATCCCGCTCGTTGGCTAGGGGCATGATGATATGATTGTAGACTTGGGCGATCGCATTTCCATGTCCGTTTAGGCGTTCGGCACTTTTGCGATCGGCTTCGATAATTCGTTTGTACACCTCCATGTCGTAGCGTTCCAGCCACGTCATTAAGGTGGCACCGATATTGAAGCTGAGATATTCATAATTGTTTACGATTCCGATCGCTTCCCCGCGATCGTTCAACACTCTGGCAAAAGCATTCGGGCGATAGCATTCGTGGTAAATTCGCTCGTTCCAGTCGTGGAATGGCGCTGCACTGGGTTGCCTTTCTATGGCATCTAGATAGGGATTTTCTCGCGGTGGCTGATAGAAATGACCGTGAATGGTCACGTACACCCCGGTGGCTGTTTTTAGGGGATCGAGGGTTAAGGGGCGATTTTCCCTGATTGGTTGTTGTACTTCTGGCTTCAGTTCGGTTAACGCCGCATCAAGCGCAGAGGCGGTTTCAGAGTGGTTAGTCATCTATTTCTTGGCTTTTGTGTTAACAAACGACAATATCTTCATTCTCAGGGGACGACAAATTTCCCCAGTCAGTGTGGGTTAAGGGTCTCTTTTCCACTGGGAAAGAACACTCACACTATCAGGCGCGCTACGGGAATATGTTTCCGAAGTGTGCGTCGCAACCCTGTTTGTCTGGGTCACTCGGCGATCCGTTCCCACCCCACCCATAGGGTTTCTAGGTATAAATTCCGTTAGTGGCTACATTGCCGACCGGGTTTGTGAAGCATCAGTAAGCACTATAACCGATCCCCATTAAAATTGCCGCGCTCTCCAGGATTACTTAACACTTTAAAACAAAATTTAATGTTCCGAAAAACCCAACTCTAAAAAAAATTGCTATAATACTGCATTTCATTCATTCTCACCCCAGACCATCTTCGGGAGCGCCGCTTTTCATCAGTAACCTATAAGAGTCAATATTGGGCAGAAACTTTGAAAATTGAACATTGAAAAAATGAGTGACGCATTCCCCCACCTCGCCAACGGCAGGTGTTGCTCGAAAAACGGCAGCAACTAATTATCGTAGCCCTGATTTTCTATGTAGTGCTTCAGAACAGACAACATGAAACTCCTTAATCCGATCGCCAACGCTTTTTTCGTTCCCTTAGAAGCAGGGCCTGTCTGTGTGACTTGTGGACTACCGCAGTTCCAGGTTAGGATTGCGACACCCCCACCTCGCGCAATTCAGGTGGGGGAGGCTTCATGCCATCAATCTTGTAGTTCCTTGTAGTTTGCATCCAGGGGCAGGCGTATCTGTAGGGCGCTTGTCCTTCTGCCAACTGCTGGTTGCAAATGATTCACAGATAATTACCGACGGATAACCCAACAACTTTGATGTCAGTCAAAAACATTATTTTCATTGGCTTGCTCGTGTTTGTCCCCATTTCGATGGCCGGTCACTTCCTCCAGTGGGGATCGCTCACCATATTCATCACCGCTTGTTTGGGGATTATCCCCCTGGCGGCTTGGATGGGCATCGCTACGGAAGAAATTGCCGTAGTGGTCGGTCCGAACTTAGGAGGATTGCTCAATGCCACCTTTGGCAATGCCACGGAACTGATTATTGCCCTTGTGGCGCTCAATGCCGGATTCGTGAGTGTGGTCAAAGCCAGCATTACCGGGTCGATTATCAGTAACTTGCTTCTCGTCCTGGGATTTTCCATGCTTTTAGGAGGGCTGCGCTACAAACAGCAAGAATTTCCGCCAATCGTGGCGCGACTGAATGCCTCGGCGATGAATTTAGCCGCGATCGCGATTTTGCTGCCCACGGCGGTGGATGTCACCTCCAGTGGAATTGAGGAAACCCGGATGCAGCAGCTCTCGAGTGGAGTAGCGATCGTCTTGATTCTCGTCTACGGACTCACCCTCCTGTTTTCCATGAAAACCCATGCCTATCTGTGCGAGGTGGGAGAAGCGCAACAGGAAGATGAAGACCCTACCCATACTCCCAAACCCAATACCCTCTTGTGGACGGGGGTGTTATTAGTTTGCACCCTCCTAGTGGCACTAGAGTCGGAACTGCTGGTGGATTCCCTAGAAGAAGCAACCTCCATGCTGGGATTGACTGCCCTGTTTACTGGGGTGATTGTGGTGCCGATTATCGGCAACGCAGCAGAACATGCCACCGCCGTTACCGTGGCGATGAAAAACAAAATGGATTTGTCCGTTTCCGTGGCTGTGGGATCCAGTTTGCAGATTGCCCTATTTGTCGCCCCAGTGTTGGTCCTGGCCGGCTGGGTGTTGGGTCAACCGATGGATTTGAACTTTAACCCGTTTGAACTGGTGGCGGTAACGGTGTCCGTATTGATTGCCAATTCTGTCAGTTCTGATGGGCGGTCCGATTGGTTGGAAGGCACCCTGCTGTTAGCGACTTATTTGATATTGGGATTGGCATTTTATTTCCATCCTGCGATTCCCGGGATCGGGTAGGTGCGATTTGAGATGGGATGGAAGTTGGTTAGGTGGGCGCTGCTCACCTTTTTTTTCTGCCGTACTAGGAAGCCTGAGAAAGCCAATTCCAGCGCTGTTGCAAGATTTCTTTGGTTTCGAGGACGATATCGGGTAAATCAGCAAAATTGGTGGCTTGGTGACGCCATTCGTCCAAGAAGAATTGGAAACTTTTGAGATTGGTGCAATACTTCGCGATGTTTTTCCAGCTTTCTTTCCAGGAATTGGCTTCCTCACGCCGCGCTTCAATCTCCCCGACGCGATCGCAATGGGTCTTCCACGCTTCCCGCCATTGTGCTAGGGTTTCCGGCGCATATCGGCTTTTGAAGCGTTTTTTCTCAGCACGCACCACCTCGGCCAAGTCGTAGAGTTGTGCCTTACTCTCGCAGCGCCAGATTGCCGCTTCTCCGGCTTCTGCCCATCCGGGTAAAGAGCGGTAACTGACACAAGTACAGCGACCGCTTTGCAGACGCACGTGCAGCATGTGGGGCCAGCGATGAATGCCATCGGGGTCGATTTGCGCCGGCTCGATTTCCAAGACCAGAGCGATATCTTCGCGCGAGATCGGCAACTGCTGCGGATCTGTGGGGTCAATGTAGCCTTGGCCGATGAGGCTGGGTACGGAAGTTTCCAGGGTCACATTTTGATGAGGTTTCATGGTAGAGTCCCCGATCGGTTCGTAGAAGGTCAAAAGCAGGATAGTTTTGGCGGTAGCGATCGCTGTTGTGTTACTCTCTATTCTAGCACACTCAACTAACTGATTATTTTGCTAAGTTAAAAAAGCAACAAAAATTAATAATAGCCTCGAGAGGAGGACGAGCGATAGCGTCAAAAGCTATCGTTGCAGTCTTTCCAGCTTGAGGGAAAGCTAAAAAAAACACAGACAAACAAACAAGAAACAAACTATGATCCGCTGGCGTTTGCGAGTCGTCATGGCAGAGCGTTGTATGAGCAATGATGAGCTGGCTGAAAAAATGCAACTGCATCCGGTAACCGTCTCCAAGCTGAAAAACGCGAAGGACCTGCCAGCCATCGGTGGAAAAAAGCTCAATAAATTGTGCAAAGTATTGGAGTGTACCCCTGCAGATCTGATTCAGTACGTTCCCGATGAGGAGGGGAAACCGGACTAAAGCACAGGTAAAAAGGAACAACGAGAGCTTTTGGCGGATTGCGCTCAGCTCAAAAGCACTCTTTCTTGCCCCGGGGAATGGTCGGTGGGCGCGGGAGGCAAAACCTGCCTATACTGCAAATACAGCCTCCTACGGTAGCCTCCCATGAGCCTTTGCATCAATCCCAGGTGCCCCCAACCAAACCACCCCGCCAACATTAACAGCCAGATCTGTTGTCAGTGCGGGTCTGAATTGCTGGTCAACCATCGCTATCGCGTATTGCGGTTATTGAGCTGTGAAGGAGGCTTTGGCAAAATCTATGAGGTGAGCGATCGCGGCGAGTCCAAAGTGCTCAAAGTGCTCATCGAAAAAAATCCCAAAGCCGTCGAACTATTCCAACAAGAAGCCGCCGTATTGCTCCGACTCAAAGACCCCGGCATTCCCCGAGTCGAAGCCGATGGTTACTTTCTCTATTGGCCCCACAATAGCCCCGAACCCCTGCATTGCCTGGTGATGGAGAAAATCCACGGGCAAAACCTAGAAGAATGGCTCAGCACTTTCACACCCCACAGGCTAAGCCAACTCCAAGCCCTCCACTGGTTAAAACAACTGGCGCAGATCTTACAAAAAGTCCACCAACTGCAATATTTCCACCGCGATATCAAACCCGCCAACATCATGGTGCGGACTCCTACCACTCCCCACAGCTCTCCAGATGGGGATCGCCTGGTCTTAATCGACTTTGGCACGGCCCGGGAAATGACCCATACCTACCTAGCTAAAGTCGGAGGCGGGCAAAACATCACCAGCATCACCTCTGCCGGCTACACCCCCCTCGAACAAATCAACAACAAAGCCGTCCCCCAATCGGACTTTTACGCTTTGGGACGCACCTTTGTCTACTTGCTCACCGGCTTTCATCCCAACGAGTTTGACGAAGACCCGCGCACCGGACAACTCTTGTGGCGCAACGCCGCACCGGGAATTTCTCCGCTGCTGGCGAATTTTATCGATGAGCTGATGGAACCCTTTCCGGGAAATCGACCCAAGAATACCCAGGAAATTTTGTTGCGGGTAGGACAACTCGAGCGACAATTGCAAGAACCGCCACCCCCACCGTTTAAACCTGCCCCACCTGCGTCAATATCCTTCCCCTCGGTTCAATTCCATTGGTTGGTGAAAGGAGCGATGGCGATCGCGGCGATCGTGGCAGTAGCAGCCGTGCCAATTTATTTGGAATCAGCTTCCAGGGAGGAATCTGCTTACTTCGTCCGTTACTTGCCCTCTTTTCCCACTCCCTTCAAAGCTCAGAGTCATTGGGTCAATTCAGTGGCGATCGCTCCCAATGGCAAAACCTTGGTGAGTGGCGGCTGGGACTATACCATCAAGGTGTGGAATTTCGCCTCTGGCAAAGAAAAAATCACCCTGAAGGGACATCGCAACTGGGTCAGATCCCTTGCCATCTCTCCCGATGGCAAAACCCTGATCAGTGCCAGCGACGATACCACTATCAAAGCATGGAATTTAATTCTGGGTATTGTGCAATATACCCTTTCCAGTCACGAGAAAGCGGTGAATTCGGTGGCCATATCGGGTGATGGCAAGACTCTCGTCAGTGGCAGTAGTGACAACACGGTGAAAGTCTGGAACCTCAAATCTGGTAAGCTCGAGCGCACCCTGCGCGGTCATCGCAACTGGGTGAATGCAGTGGTCATCACTCCCGATGGAGAAACCGCCATTTCTGCCAGCAGCGACAGAACGATCGGCGTTTGGAATCTCTCCTCTGGCACTCGGGTGGATACTCTCTACGGTCATACGGACTGGGTGTCTTCCCTGGCGATCGCTCCCGATGGAGAAACCCTTGCCAGCGGCAGTCACGATGGTACGGTAAGACTGTGGGATCTGCGCTCTGGCGAATTAAAAAAAACCCTCCACGGGCGTCAAAAGTACGTGTCGGCGGTGGCGATTAGTCCCGATGGCAAAACCCTGCTCAGCGGTAGCAGCGATGGCACTATCAAGCTGTGGAATTTGAGTAATGGCACCCTAAAAAGCACCATTAGCAGCAGTGGGTATGTCCGGGCGCTGGCGATCGCGCCAGATAATCGACATTTTGTCAGTGCCGGTCTTGACAAACAAATCAGAATATGGCAAATGCCGCCCTAGGGCAAAAAGAAGACAAGAGGCGATGCCATGAGCTACTGCATCAACCCCGGTTGTCCCGAACCCCAGAATGGCGATCGCGAGCAATTCTGTCGCAGTTGTGGCTTTGAATTGCTCCTCCTCGGCCAGTATCGCCCCATCGCCCCCCTCAGTCAGGGGGGGTTTAGCATGACCTACGAACTCGACCACCACGGTCAGCGCAAAGTCCTCAAACTCCTCAATCTGGCGCAATTTCACGACTGTAGCACCCACCAAAAAGCCCTGTCTCTGTTTCACCAAGAAGCCCGGGTGCTCAGTCAGCTCGATCGCCCCGGCATTCCCAAAGTCGATCCGGGGGGGGCTTTTACCATAAATCATCCGGCTTGTCAATCCCCCTTACATGGTTTGGTCATGGAAAAAATCGAAGGGGTCAACCTAGAGCAGTGGCTAAAACAGCGCGGACGGGCGATCGACCAACACTTAGCCCATTTATGGCTCACCGAACTCACCCAAATCCTCCACGATGTCCACACGCGGCAATTTTTCCACCGGGATATCAAACCGAGCAATATCATGCTGCAACCCACTGGAAAGTTGGCCTTAATTGACTTTGGCACGGTTCGCGAAGTCTCCGATACTTACTTGGCCAAAATGAGTGCCGGCCAACCCGGTACCGCAATTATCTCCCGAGGATATGCCCCTCCAGAACAAGAAAATGGCTGGACGGTCCCCCAATCCGATTTTTTTGCCTTGGGCCGCACCTTCGTCTATTTGCTGACCGCTTCGCATCCCCTCACTTTTTACGACGCCTACACTTCTGAGTTGCGCTGGCGCAGTGCCGTTTCCCACATTTCTCCCCCCCTCCTGGATTTCATCGATCGCCTGATGGCTCATTTACCCGGACAACGCCCCGCCAATTCCCAGGAAATTCTCCAACAGCTCGCCGTTGTGCGACTCTCAGAACCGACAACAGCAACCATACCCACAGGGGTTTCCCTCCCACAGGCAGCAAGCATGACCCGCGATAAAGCTTTTATCGGTCATCGCGATTGCGTCTGGTCGGTGGCGATCGGTCCGGGAGGCCATATCTTGGTTACCGGAAGCTGGGATCGCACCATTAAAGTGTGGAACCTCGCCACCGGACAACTGCTACGCACCCTAGGCCATCATGCAGATGCCATCTGGTCCGTGGCAATGAGTGCAGATGGCAATATTTTGGTCAGTGGAAGTTCGGATAATACGATAAAAATTTGGCATCTGCCTACAGGCGGATTAATTCGCACCCTGGAAGGTCATTCCTCTTGGGTGGCGGCAGTGGCAATGCTTTCCAATGACCAAACCCTCGTTAGCGGCAGTTGCGACAAAACCCTCAAACTCTGGCATCTCCCCACTGGTGAGTCGATCCGCACCCTGGAAGGTCATTCCTACGGAGTCACATCCCTGACCATTCATCCGGATAATCAAACTTCGATCAGTGGCAGTGGCGATAAGACGATTAAACTGTGGAATTTGCACCGTGGCGAATTACTAGGCACCCTGACGGGCCATTGCGCGGCGGTGACTTGTGTCAGGGTTGCTCCCGATGGCAAAACCCTGGTCAGTGGCGATTTAGACAAAACGATTAAAGTCTGGGATTTGGCCACGGGAGAAGAAAAACAGACCCTCAACGGTCATTCAGGAACGATTTGGGCACTGGCAATTGCCCCGGATGGACAAACCCTGGTCAGTGGGTCTCGCGATCGCACCCTGAAAGTCTGGCACTTGCCCACTGGGAAATTGCTGGCTACCTTGAAGGGGCATCGCGCCCCCGTAACTGATGTGGCCATCAGTGGCGACGGAGAAATCATTGTCAGCGCCAGTAGCGATGGGGCGGTTTTCAGTTGGCGATCGCCTACCCGGTCTCCCGCACCGTCTCACGCCCTCGTCCTTTGAGCGAAAACCTTGCCTAAATTCCCCGACACAACCCCTACAACACTCCCATATCGTCACCCAAACCGTCCCTTTTTGTTCGGTTGCGCCTACTTACCTTTCCCAGGAAACCTGTTACATTAGAAACAGTTAAGAACTTAATTATTTTTCAGCTATCCCTCGAAATAATATTTAACTCAAAACCACTTAACAGCTCTTACACAAACAAACCACTCAACGGAGGTCAAACATGAACCCAATACCCAATCGCGATCGCTCCCCAGAATTCGGTGAAGGAAATGGGGACAACAATAATATCCTCTGGCAATACGTCCAATCGATGAGTCCCGAAACGGTCTCTCAACTTTCTAAACCCGCTTCTTCGGAAGTGTTTCAGGTGATGGAACGCAATATCGTCGGACTGTTGGGCAATCTCCCGGCAGAACATTTCGGCGTCACCGTGACCACTAATCGCGAGCATCTCGGGCGCTTATTAGCTTCGGCCATGATGAGCGGCTATTTTCTCCGCAACGCCGAACAACGCATGAAATTCGAACAATCGTTGCAATTGAGTGAGGGTCATTCTTCCGACCCGGAGTAAGCAGAGACAGCGAATCGCAACGTGGACTCAAAACACCGGAATTTTAAACTCGCAACCTCTCAAAACTCGGCAAGCTCCTCGATGAGTTTGCCGAATTCTGTTATTGTATCCCTGCGTGAATCTTTATTGGCATGGTATGGCAGGAATTGTCGGGATTTACCGTGGCGTCGCGGACAAGACCCTTACCCAATTTGGGTCTCGGAAATTATGCTACAACAGACCCAAGTGAAAACGGTGATTCCCTACTACGAACGCTGGTTAAAACGGTTTCCCACGGTGGAAAAACTGGCCTGCGCCGACCAACAAGCGGTGCTGAAAGCGTGGCAAGGTCTGGGATACTACGCCCGCGCGCGCAATCTGCACCGCGCCGCCGAGGAAATCGTCCGCCGTCACGGTGGGGTGTTTCCCAATACTTTAGATGCGGTGATGGCGTTACCGGGAATCGGACGAACCACTGCAGGCGGGATCCTCAGTGCGGCGTTCGATCTCCCGGTTTCGGTTCTCGATGGCAACGTGAAGCGGATTTTGGCTAGAGTGATAGGATTGTCGGTGCCACCGAATAAAGCGATGAAGTGGTTATGGCAGCTTTCCGACTGTCTTTTGGATCCGAACCGCCCGCGCGATTTCAATCAAGCGCTGATGGATTTGGGGGCAAAGGTTTGTACGCCGAAAAATCCAAACTGCGATCGTTGCCCTTGGACTCCCCACTGCCAAGCTTATCAACTTAATCTGCAATCTCAGTTACCTATGCGCTCTTCTTCTCGTCCCATTCCTCATAAAAATATTGGTGTTGCCGTTATCTGGAACGATAGCGGACAGATTTTAATTGACCGACGCCGGCAAGAAGGTTTGCTAGGAGGATTGTGGGAGTTTCCAGGCGGTAAACTCGAAGCGGGAGAAACCGTGGAAGCTTGTATTGCTCGCGAAATTCGCGAAGAGTTGGGGATCGAAATCGAAGTGGGCGCGCATCTGATCTCGGTGGAACACGCTTATACTCATTTTCGCGTCACCCTCAACGTGCATCACTGTCGCCTGTTAAGCGGGGATCCGCAACCGTTGGAGTGCGATGAGGTGCGCTGGGTGAGGTTAGAGGAGATGGATCGGTTTCCGTTTCCTAAAGCTAATGTAAAGATTATCCAAGCGTTACGTCAGGGCTAACCGGTGTAGGGTAAGCTGAAATAAGAATGGATCGAGTGCCGCTAAACGATCGCTTTAGTGGCAGCAGTGGCTTGTACTAACTTATTTCTGTTTGCACTGAGGAAAGCCGTGCTGTTTAATTCTTACGAATTTATCTGCGTGTTTTTGCCGATTGCCCTGCTGGGTTTTTTTACCGTT
Organism: Phormidium sp. CCY1219; assembly: GCF_035615515.1. GTDB lineage: Bacteria > Cyanobacteriota > Cyanobacteriia > Cyanobacteriales > Laspinemataceae > CCY1219. The sequence continues at coordinate 61,585 of NZ_JAJENT010000407.1, read as the reverse complement.
GGGAAAATCGGCCACTATCGCTGGGCGATCGCCTTTTTGGTGGCCGCTTCTTTATTTTTCTACGGGTGGTGGAATCCGCCTTATCTATTATTAATTCTGGGTTCGATTCTGTTTAACTATTGCTTAGGCTCGCTCCTGAGTAAAGATAGTGTTAGTTCGACCCTAAAGCGCAAAGGACTGTTGATTTTTGGCATGGCGGTTAATTTGGGTTCGATTGGCTATTTTAAATATGCCAATTTTTTCGCAGATACCGTTAACGCGATCGCGAACGCGAATATCGACCTGGGAGACATTTTCCTCCCCTTAGGGATTTCCTTTTTTACGTTCCAGCAGATTTCCTATCTAGTTGATGCTTACAATGGGGAAACGAAGGAATACAATTTTCTCCGGTACTGCTTGTTCGTTTCGTTTTTTCCCCAGCTTATCGCCGGCCCCATCGTTCTGCACAAAGAGGTGCTGCCTCAGTTTGCCCAAAAAGCAATTTACCATTTCAATCGGGAAAATTTGTCGGTGGGAATTACGATTTTTTCGATTGGGTTATTCAAAAAAGTGATTTTTGCCGATACTGTTGCGCTTTACGCGACTCCCGTGTTTGATGCGGCGGCAAATGGGGCCACGTTGAGTTTCTTTGAGGCATGGTGTGGGGCACTTGCCTATACGATGCAGCTTTATTTCGATTTTTCGGGCTATTCCGATATGGCGATTGGCGCGGCCCGGATGTTCGGTATCAAACTCCCGCTTAATTTTAATTCGCCTTACAAAGCGGTGAATATTAGCGAGTTTTGGCGGCGCTGGCACATGACCCTTTCCCGCTTTTTGCGCGATTACCTTTACATTCCCCTCGGTGGCAATCGCCAGGGGAAAATCCGCCGCTATGTTAATTTAATGATTACCATGTTGTTAGGCGGGTTATGGCACGGCGCGGGCTGGAATTTCGTCCTCTGGGGTGGGTTACATGGTTCTTATCTGGTGATTCACCAACAATGGCTGCAATTTCGCAAGCTTCTCGGACAAGATATTAAGGCGAAAGGGTCTTGGTGGAGTCGCGTTTTGGGTTGCGTGCTGACCTTTTTTGTGGTGGTGGTGGCTTGGGTATTCTTTCGGGCAACCAGCATGGAAGCGGCGGGCGCAATGTTGACTGCTATGTTTGGCGGAAATGGGATTTCTTTGCCCGGGTTTACGGAGAAGTTTCTCGGCTTTTTGCCCAGTGCGATCGTGCAGTTTAATGGGATTTTGGCTGGGTCGAAAACTGCTTTACCCTCCCCGCTGGCAATGTTTTGGATTGTTTTATTGCTCGCGATCGCTTGGGGTGCGCCCAATACTCAGCAGTGGATGGAACGCGCTAATCCCGCACTGGATTATCCCGCCGAATTTCCGTCAGGTCGTTTGGGCAATGTCTGGTGGGAAAAACTGCAATGGAAACCCACTCCGCAATGGTCTGTAGTGGTGGGACTCGCCGCCGGTTTGAGCTTGGTGTTTTTGCTCAGACCTACGGAATTTCTTTACTTCCAATTCTAATCACTCCCTGTGTATTTCTCCCCTCCACCCTCTCCCCTACAAGGTCGCGACCCTACCCCCAATCCCTCCATCCCCCGCGACTTTTTTAGGATAAAATTTGCCGTTCCTTGTTAACGAATCCCTACCCCCCACCAAGATTGTGAAAGGAAAATTCCAGGACATGAAATCCAAACCACTCACCTCTTCCGAAACCTCGATGGCAAAACCCTCTGCCATTCCGACCAAATCCAAGTCGTATTTGCTCTATTTCTTTACTACAGTAGGAGCAATATTTTTAGCTTTCCAAACTTTGCCGGCTCTTCTCATCGACCCTTACAAAGTGTTCGGTCTCTCTAATTTTAATCAGAAAAACTTTTCTCCCAATACGCGCTACTTGAAAATAGAGCATTTGCTTGATTCGGAGAAGGAAACCGCTTTTCTGGTGGGGTCTTCGCGGGTAAACTACTATCAAGTGGAGTCGGCGAGCAAACTGTCGGGCTATCATTATTACAATCTCAATGCTGAAGGAGATAATGCCCTAGGAGCAAGAAGAAAAATAGAATGGCTGGTTGAAAATGAAAATCCCAAGCAAATTGTTTTGGCCTTAGACTATGATTTCGGGTATGGTAAAATAGACGCCCTAGAACTGTTCCGACAGGATCATCCTCGGGTAACGGGTCAATTTCCCCCCTTCTTTTATTTGAAATATTTTCTATTTCAGCCGAATACGGTGTGGGAAGCGGTGGAAGGAAATTTGAAAGATGAGCTGATTTATTCCTTTGACCCTCAAAGCGGCCATTTTTGGTACAAGAACTACATCGATTTGAATGAAAACCCGGATCGCTATGAGGGGAATCAGTTCAAAGCATTGAAAGAGTGGGAAAAGCCCAAGCCTATCGAGAAAAAAATTGACAGCTTAGGGGAATATCAGAGGGCAATTGAGGCGATGGATCGGAAAAGTATCGACCGAATTGTCGTAATCAATCCGATCAATCAACATCGGTTTTCCGAATTCGATATGGAGGATTATGCCAATTGGTTGCGGGAAGTGGTGGCGGATGCAGGTGCAGTGTGGGATTTTTCGGGTTTGAATTCGATTACTACCAATGACCGGATGTACTATGATACCAGTCATTTTATTCCAAAAGTGGGGGATATGGTATTGCGTAAAATCTTGGGGGACGATGAGCGCGGGGAAGAAATTCCAGAGGATTTTGGCGTGTTGGTGACGCCGGAAAATGTAGACGCCCGAATCGAAGAAATTCGTCAAGAATATGCGCGCTATCATCAAGGAGTCTCAAAGAAGACGATGGAATAAGACATCCACTGGCGGGGATTTTTTGTCCGCTTAATAACACTGTACCAGATAAAGCGTCACCGAACTGAGTGTTCTATAGGGAATTGTTCCTTTCGCTTTGAACTTTGGCGCGATTTTCTAGGAACTGTAAGGTGTTGAGCAATCGAAGCGCACACTCGTAAGATTCTTGGGTGAGTTCTTGTTGCTCCTGAGGAGAGTCTGCTACCTCATCGAGGAGTAAGCGCAAGAAACCAATCATCGGGTTGAGACGAGTGCGGATTTCATAGGAGGTGTTCATTAGGGTTTCATTGCGAGCTTTTCTGACTAAATCTTGAGTATCGTCAGAAAATTGCATCTTGTAAAGACGGTAATAGTAGCCATCTTTCTTTAAGAGTTCGTCGTGGGTGCCGAGTTCTACGACTTCTCCTTTTTCGAGTACGGCAATTTTATCGGCGTTTTGAATTGTGGAGAGTCGGTGAGCGATGACTAAGGTGGTGCGATCGCGACTGAGGCGTTCGATCGCCTGTTGTACCAGATGTTCGGAAACCGTATCGAGGGCGCTGGTGGCTTCATCTAAGATTAATATATCGGGATTGTGCAGCAAGGCGCGGGCGATGGCGATGCGCTGTCGTTGTCCGCCGGAAAGTAGAATCCCGCGATCGCCTAATTGGGTCTCGAACCCTTGTGGCAGATCCATGATAAATTCATAGGCATTGGCCAACTTTGCGGCTTCGATGGCATCTTCCTCCGTGGCATCTGGGCGACCGTAGGTAATATTATTGCGTACCGAGTCGTTAAACAAAAAGGTGTCTTGGCTGACAATTCCCATTGCTTGGCGCAGGGATTGCAGGTCGAATTCTCTCAAATCTTTGCCATCGAGGGTGATGCGACCCTGGCTCGGATCGTAAAATCTGGGCAGCAAATCTGCCAGGGTTGATTTTCCCGCACCAGATCCGCCGACTAATGCTAACGTGGTGCCTTTTGGCAACCACAAGTCGATATCTTTCAAGACTAACTCATTCGTGCCCGGATAAGCAAAAGATAGGCGTTCAAAATGAATTCCTTTTTCTAATTTCCGGTAAGGATCCACCCCATTTTTCATAATCGGCTTGTCATCTCGCCGTAAAAATTCGCTGACAATCGTGGTACTCGGAATTGCATTCGCAAACTGACTGCGACTATTATTGAGCTGCCCGAGAATCGGCACGACTCTGGAAAGGACAAACAAATAAGTTAACAGAACGGTGGATAAAGATTCGAGGCGATCGGCAAAAACTAGCCTGCCGAAAAAAATTATCGCCAATATGACGGCGATTCCGCTTAATTCGTTGACAGGACTGATGATGGAATAGTTAATTTGCGATTTCATCTGCGCTTGTTCTCGCCCTTCAATCAGTCTGTAAATTTTTTGGTATTCCTGGTTTTCTTGACTGTTTGATTTAACCAGCCGAATCCCGTTTAACATTTCGATTAAAGAACTGGAATATTCCCGGGATTTCTCGGAAAGGAGCTGTCCGTATTTTTTAGAGCGTCGAATGATAAACTGAGACACGAAGGGCACGATTAATAACAAAACGGTTGAGACTAAAGTCAGCTCCCAAGAGATGAGTAGCAGAATCCCCACAAATATTAAAACGGTGATCGCCTGGGTCACGATCTGACCGCCAAGGCGAATGGCTCCCGCGCAACGATTCACTTCTTGGTTGACGCAGTTTATGATGTCTCCGACTTTGGTTTTCGTGTAAAAATCTATATCTATTTTTAACAGTAAGTCGATGGCGGTGCTGCGAATGTCTTTCACGAGCAACCGCGCCAGATGACCGGAGGCTAAAGAGCTAGCTACTGTTGCCGCATTCTTTAAAATAATTGCCAGGAGCACTAATCCCATCATCAACCACAGACGATACTCTGGATTTACTCCGTCAAAAATTGAGAGTGCTTGACGAATTATCGGGGGTCCTCCCTCAAATTCGACTTCTTGTCCGAGAAAGCCCAATAAAATGGGTACCAGCAGGGTCATGCCGACCCCATTGAACAATGCCCCTGACCAACCGAGTCCGATTGTCAGTACGATCCAAAATGGGCGTTGTTTGGCGTATTCAAGGAGAAACTGAGTGGGAGACATGGAAGAGTTCCTACCAGGTTAGGTTGCGGATGATATAGAAGCGATCGCGGACGGTTGCTAGATTGCTTCATCCGTAATAGTTTACCAGAAAACTGGTGTGGCTGGCTGTGCCACGCCGATCGCCGGGCTTGCTGGCGCATCCGGTTTACTTTTACTGAGTGGCTCGATTTTACCTTAAGGAGAACACCTGAGGTGTTGTTACTTTAACCATTGGCGATTTTGGGTTATCTTTCTTTAGCTGTCACTAGCATTGCCGATGGAATCAAGTGTGATTTGTTATTTTAATACCTGCGAAAGAATCTCGGACATAATCTCTGTCATTTTCTCAAAGCTATAATATTGTACGCATTTTTCCCTGGCTTTTTTTCCTTGCTCTATTGCCGAGTTCCAATGTTGGAAAATCCACTGAATTTTCTGGGCGATTTGCTCGGGACTACTCGGTTCGACGAGATAGCCCCTGTCTCCTAAAATTTCTGGAATGTCTCCGACTCGGGTCGCTAAAATCGGTTTGGCCATTGCCATGCCATCGGTGAGTTTGAGGGGAAATTGAGCCACGGCGGCGGGTTCATCTCGCTGGGGCACGACGACGATATGAGCGGCACTGACCACTTCTGGCATCAATTGAATGGGCATGGCGGGCAGTTTAATTATCCAACGCCCCCAGCGATCGAGCAGTTGATTGTCGTAGTCATCATAGGGACTCCCGCCAATAATCACCAGTCTTAAGTCTGGTTCGTTGAGGCGATCGAGTGCGATTAAAATGTCTTCTACTCCTTTGTAGGGTCTCGGGGCACCAGGAAACATTAAAACTCGATAGTCGGACAGTCCGTAGCGCTTTCGACTTGCGTCGGGATCGTAGGCACTCGGATCGAACAGGGACGTATCTTTTCCATTGGGCAAATAAACGCCGCCAAATCGATTTTGCAAAAATTTATTATGAAGCGTCACCACATCGGCTTTCGATACCCATTTTTCAATCCACTTCAAATAAAGGGGATGATCGGGATATCTCAATTGCCCGTTTTTTTTCAAAATATCCCGTGCGAATTGTTTCGGGTTTGGCGGACGATATCGCCAGCGATCGCCGCCATGCCAGCTCAATTCCCAATCATCGATATCGAGCAGCAAAGGGCGCTGGGTTCTAAACTTTTCGAGAAGTCCCAGCCCAAAACTGCTGGGTCTCAGTTTGTAGGCATAAATAATATCTCCGTTGATGCGATCGCGGAGTTGATTGGCAGCTTTGATAAATCCGGGATAGTTGCTTCCTGGTATCGTCTGAATGGGAATATCGTCAAAATAGGATAGCTCGGCAGTGTCTTTTTGAACGTTAAATCCAAGGATTTCTACGTCACAGTTTAGCCGTTTGAGAACCTGACTCAACAAGAAGGGCCGCACGGCACCGCCGCCCCATCGCCCGACTCCTCCTGTGGATAGATCGCTGACAATGATTGAAATTTTTGTGGGAGAAGTTAACCGTTTATCGTTCACAATTTTTTCCACTGTGTTTTCGCGATCGCCCTGCATTATTCATACTTTTGAAATAGGCTGCCTAACACCTTTTCAATGGCGTTCCAGCTATAGTTTTCGACGCACTTGAGGCGGGCTTTATGTCCGGCTTCTTCGGCTTCTTGTGGATGGTCTAAGACATATTCAATGGCGGTGGCGATCGCTTGCGGATTATCGGGTTCTACGATCCAGCCACATCCTTCCAAAACTTCGGGCAAATCCGAGACGTTTGAGGCAATAATCGGTTTGGCCATTGCCATCGCATCAAAGACCTTAATCGGCATTTGTCCCATTGTAGCGAAATTTTTCTGTTGCGGAATTACCGTGAGGTCGGCGGTGGCTAAAAATTCAGGCACGCGATCGAACGGTTGTAAGCCAAATGCCTGAAAGCGATCGCCAAGTTTTTCTTTCGCTCTCTTGACAAAATTGATAGAGTACCATTCCGCGTCGTTTCCCACTATCGCCAATACCACATCGGTATTCTTCACCAAACTGATTGCTTCAACTAAATCTTCTACTCCTTTATGCTTTCTCGGACTCCCACAAAACATGACGATTTTTTTACCTTCTTCAATTCCCAAATTTTCCCTAGCTTGCTTTTTATCTATTTTCTCCGGATCGAATAAATCCGTATCTTCCGCATGGCGCACCACTTCCCCGCCAAACTTTTGTTGTAAAAACCGATTGGACAAGGTGATGTCATTCGCCCATCCCGTTAGCTGTTCGCCTATCCAGTTATTCCAATAAGAAGTGGTGGTATGCGGCTGACGCGCTGATTTTTTTAAATCGTCAATTTTTTGCCCCAATGTCTTTTTTCGATAGGCTTCTTTCCGAAACCCCATTTGCCAATCATCGATATCCAAAATCACTGGTTTTTTCTCAACTGCTCTCACCCATAAACCAATACCAAAACTGGTTAACAGGGGTTTGCTTGCATACACCACATCCCCTTCTATTTTTTCGGCTACTTGTTTTAATTTTTGCGAAAGTTTAACCCCTTCTTTGAGCGTTATCCCTCTACAATCCACCCCTTTATAGTTCATATGTGAATCGCTCGCTACTGGCGTCCAAATTCCTTCCCCTAGTAGCGGCCCCACCATTTCTACTTCATATCTTCTTTGCAAGATTTTGGCAAATAAATAGCCTCGGCTCATGCAGTTGCCATAAGCGCAGGATAGATCGGGAATTACCACCGATATTTTCATAGTTCAATATACCTACAATTTCCTTATTTACTATAGTGAACTCTTTGGATGTAACTCATGGTAGCCACTCTCTCCGGTCATGCCAACCAGATCCTCTTTACCCTAAAGCGGGAATCAGATGCTCTTTTTCCGGGCAGGAGTTAGACTAGCTATCTGAGGGGGTTTTGTTCGCATTTTTCCTACTTTTAATAGCCTGATGAGTTGATTCCGATATTTTACCATACCATTCTTTTTCTCCAACGCTCCTCATCTATAATTTCCTTCAAGCACTTGTTGCAACCAAATTTCCACGGTGAATATTCGGCACAGTTTGTCCGACATATCCTCTCCTTGTAAATGGTGCTTCCAAAGCTTTACAATCTCTGGTTTCGATACATATTCCGCGTATAGAGCTGATGGATTGTTCAGCACTTCCTCAAATAAAGATAGGGAAGGCTCTTGGCGGAGCCAGTTTTGATGATCTGCATAATCGTTTGCGGTATAGCCCCCTTTTGACAAAGATTTTGATTCGATGTTCATTCCCAACCGCTTTAGTTTGTTATTCAATTTATTCTGAAACCGTTTTGAAGCCTCTGCTATTTTTCTTCCGAGGTCAGGTGGACCGATGGGAACGCCGGTGGTTTGCCAAGGTATTTTTTTGTAAAACCCTGGGAAAAATTCCAGCAGCATTATTTCATACAGTCGATTGTTCTGTTTCGTCTCATTGGGAACGGCATAAATCAATTCTTGAATAGAATTTGCTACAAATGGAAACCGATTTTCTATTCCTAGAAATTGATTCAGCTTAGCTGCTCTTATTCCAAAACTTCGATTGCGATTATCTAAGCATAAAATATGCGGATTTTTATCGATACTATTAAAATATTCACAGTAGCGTTCGATAAGCGCCTTGTTACTCTCGCCAATAATAAAGTAGTTTATTCCCAGTCTTTTTTCTAGATATTTTTTGACAAAATCCTCTGGTTTAAATAACAGGTCTCCGCCAATTACACCCCCTGCTCCCATGCCATGCAAGTTAAAATCAAACCATTGATTTTCTTGAATCGTTTGAAAAACGCTGATAAATTGTAGCTGTCTGACACTACACTCTCCATCGGTCCACCATATCCCCTTGGTGCAGTCAGTCAACCAATTCTGTGCATTAATTTCAATGGGATGAAATTTCGCACCTTTAACTTTTGCAACTCGCTGAGCAATTCTAAGGTCATCGCAACCTTTTTTGCCAAAACTTACCGCATGAATGGGGTTGAATCCCGCTGGCATTGCTGCTAAAATCGCTCGGGAGCTAGACCCCCACTCAAGGTTAATCCCACTGACTCAGCTTCAGCACTGCGACGCTCCACAGAGTCTATAAACAAGCGCCCTAATTCTGCTGCTATTTCTCGTTCATCAATTTTGCCGGTCACGGGTTCTATTTCATCCCACCACCAGTATCGCTGCTTGGAGATTGATTTTTCCCGAATATCCCACGTCAAGACTGTGGCAGCAGGCAGCAGTTCTACTCCTTCAAACCAGGTACGATCGCCGATGAAATAGCGAATAGCAAGAAACTCCTCTAGAGCCAACCGATCGATCTTTGGGGTAAAGTCGGGTAGAGCTAACATCACCTTTAGCTCAGAACTCCATACTAGGCAGCCTTTGTAAATCGTCCAGTACAGGTGCCTCCATCCGTATCTATCCGAGATCAAGTGCATTTTTTGGCCTTTGGAGTCGTAAATCACTGCTGCATAAATCCCCTCTATCTTTTTGAGGAATGAAAAGTTGTCACTTTCACTATAGAGCGCTCGCAAAATTTCTAGATCGCTGCTCGGTTTATTCTCGGCTTTTTTTCTGATTTCTGTTTGATTGTAAAATTCCCCTTCTAGCCAAATGTATATCCCATCTTTCCGATGAGGTTGTAAATCTTTTTGTAAAACATTAATATGAACCCTCGTTCCGGCGACATTCTCATCAACAAACAATTCCTCTTGTTTCCAAAAATTTTGATGAGTGAGTAGTTCTTGCATCCTTTTAAGTATCTGCCCTGCTTCAGATAAATATTCATTTTTTGTAAACCCGGCAACTCCTGGCATTCTGCGAGCCTCCTTTTTCAGTTTTTCCCTGCCAATTTTTGATGGTAAAAACGAGTTTTTCTTCAATCAATCTATCATTTCTATGCTCCTCAACGCAATTCCCTTCTGGAATCTGGTCGGCTCCTCAAGAGCTTTTATCCCTCCGTTTCATTGCAGCGTTCTTCCCTCTTTTGCCCCTTCTCTTCTATCATTTTACACTGCTCTAGGTTCCTGCCAATCACCGGATATTTGCGGATTCTGCTTGGTTCTGAGCTAACATCACTGACTCCTTCGGTTTGGGTTGGCACTGCAGGGGTTAAGATCGATTTGGCTCAGTTTTTTCCATGACGCTTTTGGTGCCACTGCCAAGCATGAGAGATGATATCTTTTAACTCAGAATATTCTGGATTCCACCCCAATATTTTGCGGGCTTTTTCGCTACTTCCCACTAACATTGGTGGGTCTCCAGGACGCCGATCGCTCACTTCTTTGTTAATCTCCTGCCCCACCACCTTTTCGGCAGTTGCTATCACCTCTTTCACGGAAAATCCGCTGCCGTTACCTAAATTCAAAAACTCCGTTTTCCCACCCTCCAACAAATATTCTAGACCCAAAATATGCGCTGAGGCTAAATCGTTCACGTGGATGTAGTCGCGAACGCAAGAACCGTCTGGGGTGGGATAATCGGTGCCGAATATGTAAATCGTATCCCGTTTTCCTAATGCCGTATGCAGCACTAGGGGAATCAAATGGGTCTCTGGATCGTGGTCTTCTCCGAGCATTCCACTGGGGTCGGCACCGGCTGCGTTAAAATAGCGGAAGCTCACGGATTTTAACCCATAGGCGGTATCGAAGTCTGCCAGCATCCGTTCCACCATTAATTTGGTCGCGCCATAGGGATTAATCGGATTTTGCGGATGTTCTTCAGTTAAGGGAATTTTTTCCGGCATTCCATAGGTGGCGCAGGTGGAAGAAAAGACCAATTTGTTCACCGAAGCCTCTACCATTGCTTCTAATAAACTCAGGGTGCCGCTGACGTTGTTGCGATAGTATTTCGCCGGATTGGTGACGGATTCTCCCACATAAGCATAAGCCGAAAAGTGCATGACGGCGGCAATGTCGTGGGTGGCAAAAAGGTTTTTCAAGAGTTCGCGATCGCTAATATCTCCTTCTATCAGCTCTACCTTTAAAACCTCTTCTACAATATCTCGATGGCCATACACTAAATTATCTAAAATAACCACCTGGTACCCGGCGCGTTTCAGTGCCAGCACTGCATGGGAGCCAATATATCCTGCTCCCCCCGTCACTAAAATCGTTGGTTTTCCCTCGCTCACCGTTTTATCCTTCCGTTTCTTAACTTTTTTCTTTGGTTCTAACTGTTCGCTGCCCTGGGGAGTTCGCCTTTAAATGGCTCTTTTCCCACCTCGAAGGTTTTATTCTAGACTATCTTAACCCGCCCTGCTTGGATCGAGTCAAAAATTCGGTTCATGTGACGTCGGTCTTCATCGGTAATCTGCTTCCCGGAGAGCATGGCAGTGGCAAGCTGGATATGCTCCTTCCGGCTAATTTCGCGGTTTTCCAATATCCGCTCGATGAGTTGATGAATGGTAAAGGTGGGTTTATTTGAGGTTGCGCGAGCCATAAAGTTTCATGTTTGGTCTCCTTTTCAATTCTATCCAGATGGGCTTGGCTTTAATTCTATCCTTAGTTCAATGGCAATTAAGTAAATTTTTGCTAAAAATATTATAAAGAGTTAATAAATTTTTGGCCAGGGTGTTCGGCTGGCAAAGCCAAGTCCCACTCAGCCATCGCAGGTATTTTACTACTACAGGAGGTTTTTAATGCAGGTTTATCGTTTACCCGCCCTTTCTGACAACTATATCTTTTTACTGCACGACCCAGAGCAAAATGTGGCGGCAGTGGTGGATCCGGCTGAGGCGGATCCGGTGCTGCGGCAATTGGACGCCCTCGGCGCTCAGTTGACGGTGATTTTCAACACCCACCATCATATGGACCATGTGGGGGGCAACCGCAAGCTGATAGAGCGCTTCCCGGATGCGATCGTCTACGGCGGCGAGGACGATCGCGGGCGGATCCCGGGTCAGCAGATTTTTTTGCGGGAGGGCGATCGCGTGGAGTTCGCCGATCGCGCCGGAGAGGTGTTCTTCGTTCCCGGGCATACCCGCGCCCATATCGCGTATTATTTCCCCCCCGCCGAAGGTGAAGAGATGGGCGATTTGTTCTGTGGCGACACTTTATTCGCCGGGGGGTGCGGTCGGTTGTTTGAAGGCACGCCGGCTCAAATGGTATCCTCTCTAACGAAGTTTCGCAAGTTACCGGATAATACCCGCATCTGGTGCGCCCACGAGTACACCCTGAAAAATCTCAAGTTTGCCTTGACGGTGGATGGGGAAAACCTCGATTTGCAACAACGCTTTGAGCAGGTGTTGGCGGCGCGGGAACGAAACGAGGCAACGGTGCCTTCTACACTCGGTGTGGAAAAACGCACCAATCCGTTTTTGCGCTGGGAGGTTCCGGCCCTCCAGAAGGCGGTGAAGAGTCAGGATCCGGTGGAAACGTTCGCCCGGGTGCGAAGTCGCAAGGATAATTTTTAAGCCTCCCTCACCGAACCCCCTCCCTAGGGGCAATCACCCAGGCATCGCTGCGGTTTTCTCGCCAAGGAGAAATCGCAGCGATCGCTTTTTTTCCTTCGCATCCAGTTGGCAATCTGCGATTATTTCGCTAACCTTGACAATTTACAGTTTTTGTGGTAAAAAAATTAACTTGTGGTGGCAAATTGCTAACTGCATGAAATCAGAGCGGATAAATTCTCGATTGCCGAGCGCGAAAGAGTTATCCCCCCGGAGTGGGGGGAAAAGTGGTGCGATCGCTATCCCACAGTGAAGAAATCATCTTGAGTGATGAGAGTGGCATCTACACCATTGAGAGCGGCTAGCACTTTGTCTCCCATGCTGAGAACCGTGGCGTTATCGCTTTGTGCGATTGCCAGTTGGTCAAAGGTCATACCCTCGCCTAAACCAATTAAATCCACGCCATCTGCAAAGTCAGTAATGACATCGGTGCCCATATCTGCTTGTAAGACAAAGCGATCGCGATCTGCGCCACCGGAGAGGATATCGGCCCCGAAGTCGCCAAATAGCCAATCCTCGCCAGCAGTACCGAACAAGAAGTCATCGTCTTTGCCACCGCGAATCACATCATCCCCTTCACCGCCATTGAGGGTATCATTGCCTTGGTTGCCGTTGAGGAAATCATTCCCTTGCTCACCAAAGATATTGTCATCGCCATTGTCGCCGCGAACTAAATCCGCGCCCAGATTGCCGTTAAGCAGATCGTCATCTTGGCCGCCATGTATAGTATCATCGCCAGCACCACCCTTTACGGTATCGTCGCCTTGATTGCCGTTGAGGAAGTCGTTGCCAGTGCCACCAAGCACAATATCCCGGGCGCGGTTGCCGAACAGAAGGTCATTGCCTTTGCGTCCGAGTAGGGCGTCGTTTTGTTTGCCCGCATGAAGGGTATCGTCTCCGGTCCCGCCATCGAGGAAGTCATTGCCTTGGTTGCCATGTAAGATATCGAACCCTGTGCCGCCGAATAAGTTATCCTCGGCACTCATACCTTTAATAAAGTCATTGCCTGCAAAGCCGTGCAGCGCTTCGGCAACAAAGGTTCCGATGAGGCGATCGCTCTCGAGAGTCCCAGTAAAAGTGCGAGTTACTGCGTTTGGGTTCGGGAAGGGAATATCGCTCTCGCTGACTTCCTCTGGCAGCAGGGGACTCGCGGGAGGTTCAGTGGGTTCGACCTCTGCGGTGGTGGTGAAGTCGAACGCCGTAGATTCGGTATCGGTGGTGTCAGTTACCTCAGCTTCCGTCTCCACTTCATCGGTGTCCGGAAGTGGGGGCAGGGAGGAAATGCCCTCTGGTTCTGTTGCAGGTATGGCGGGTTCGGTGTCGTTATCCACAATAGTGAGAGACGCAGTGGTAGAGGTTCCCAGTTCGTAGCCAGATCCGCTTTCCAGAGTAACTTCTACTGTTTCGTCCGCATCGACAATGCGATCGTCAATCGGCACCACATTCAGATTGACGCTGGTTTGTCCGGCGGCAATAAAAATCTCACTTTTTAGGGGATTGTAATCTTCCCCTTCAGTGGCACTGCCACCCACACTGTAATTCACCGTCAGACCTCCCACAGGTGCCGGGTTGCTTAACGTGAGTTCAAACGTTCCCGTGGTGGAATTTTTCTCGGTAGCATCTGTCACCGACTCGATGCTGACGGCGGTTAAGTCATTGTCTGCAACGGTGGCGCGGATATCGCCTACGCCGATTTCGTTGTAGTCGGTGTCGTCGCTGGTTACGGTGTGACTGATGGTGCTAGTGAGCTTGTCTTCGACTGCCTCATCGTCAACGGCGTTAACGGTGACGGTTTGGGGAGTATCCCAGTTGTCTGGGGTGAATGTGAGGGAGTCAGTGGCTTGAATTTGCTCATCAGTTTCGATGTCAATGGTGACATCGGCGGTGGGACGAGTGGTGAGTTCCACTTCGTAGGTATCCGGTTCGCCGCCTTCGGTGACGAAGGTGTTGCCCTCACTTTGGTCGATGAGGACGTTGGGACTGTCTTTGTCCACATTGACAATCGTGACATCGCTAGGGTCGAGTCCATCGTAGTTGGAGTCGGCGCTGCTGACAAGGGTTTCGATTTGATATTCGGTATTGCCGTCAGCAACGGCATCGTCAATGCCAGTTACGGTGACGGTTTGGGGTTGGTTCCAGTTGTCTGGGGTGAAGGTGAGGGAATTGGTAGAGAGGGTACCTTCGCTGGGTTCGGTGTTGGTGAGTTCGACGGTGACATCGGCAGTGGGTTGAGTGTCGAGAACGAAATCGAAGGTAGCAGTGGTGCCGTTTTCGTTGGTGTCGCCACTGGTGGGGGAGACGGTGACTCCGGCGGTATCGTTGTCGATGATGGTGAGGGTGGTAGTGGTGGAGTCACCGAGTTGGTAATTTTCTCCTGTCTGTAGGGTGAGTTCTACCGTTTCATCCCCCTCGGCGATCGCATCGTCAAAGGGAACCACGTCGATGGTGGCGGAGGTTTCACCGCCTTCTACAAAGATGCTACCAGAGAGTGCCTCGTAATCTTCCCCTTCGGTGGCAGTTCCGGCGACGCTGTAGTTGACCGTAACTCCGCCAGTGGGGGCTGGTTCTGTGAGATTGAGTTGGAATTGTCCTGCAGTGGGGCCGCTTTCACTGGGGTTATCGAGAGATTCGATGCGAACCGTAGTCGGTGGAACGGTTAGCTCGAAACTCTCGACAGTCCCAATGTTAAAAGAATCGGTTGCAGTAATTTCAATGGCGATTGTGCCTCGATTATCCTCAGTGGGAGTCCCGCTAAAGGTGCGGGTAGCGGGGTCGAAGTTTAACCAATCAGGTAGAGGATCGCCATTTGCCAAACTTGCGGTATAAGTCAGGCGATCGCCTGGATCGGGATCGACAAAGGTATTGGCAGGAAACGGGAAGTTAAAGGATTCCCCTTTAGGAGCAACTTGATTGGGAATGGGATTTTCTAGAGTCGGTATCGTGTTATCATCCCCGCCAATCGTTGCAGTGGGAACGAATCCGGTTACAACTGCGCCAGCAGAAGGATTACTAAGATTAACTCCAAACCGTTCATTTCCCTCTATTTCATTATCACCACTGACATTGATGGTAATTTGCTTTTCAGTTTCTCCATCTGCAAAAGTAACCGTTCCACTGGGTAGCGTTCCCCCAAAATCATTTGCGTCAGCAGGATTGTTGCCATTTCCAACTACTTCATAGCTAACTTCAACTTCACCAGTTGTATTGTCACTACGAGTGACAGTAAATGTGAAAGGTGTTGTACCGCTATCACCTTCTTGTAAGAAACTATCGGTTGCTTCAATGGACAAGAAAGCGGGATTGTCATTGTCTTCAATCAGTGCGGAAACAGTTTTTGTTTCTTCATTATCGTTAAAGGTTGCCCCAGATAGATTAGAGAGTTCTAAAGAAAATTCTTGATTCGGTTCAAAGGTTGTATCTCCAATAATTTCAACTTCGATAGTTGCGCTAGTCTCACCGCTTGGAATGGTAATCTGCCCTGAAGCGGAATTATAGTCAGAGCCAGCAGTGGCTCTGTCATCTTCTGTGGCATAAGAGACAACCACATCGCTATTTGCTGCACTGGATAAATTGAGGGAAAACTGAGCCAGACTTGTTCCTGCATCCCCTTCAGTCACCGTAATATCTGAAACACTGAGGAAAGGTACAGAGTCTAGAGTCTGAGTGCTAATCCGTTGGTCACTGAACTGAATATATTCAACGTTAGTTAGAGTATCTTTCCCCGTGCTGCTGTTAACGAGGATAACATCCCCAGGCTTTTGAATGGAAGCCTCAGATCGAGCGAAAGGATAAACGACTGTATCTGTTCCTTCCCCTCCATCAACGCGATCGTCACCTGGACTGTCATCGGGATGAATGGTATCATTTCCACCACTGGCTGAGATTCGGTCATTGCCTAACCCACCACGAATAGTGTTGTTTAGATAGTTCCCAATGATAGTATCGTTACCATCTCCAGCATCGACATCCGTATCTAATGCACCTAAAGTAATACGATCGTCGCCACTGGTGGCTGTTCCTGTGCCTTGACCACTGGTAACTGTGAAGTCAATGGTGCTTGTTTGACCACTAGATAAGATGACTTCGGCAGTTACTTGATTTTCTGTACTATCAGAGGTATCTAAACCACTCAAAGTGCCACTAAAAGTCTGTCCGAGGGCAGCATCTTGAAAGTCACTGGGGAGAATGGTTTCAACAACTGTGCCATCTAAGAGAATATTTACCTCGGAAATGTTACTTACAGAAAAGCCAGATTGGGCAAATTCGTCTGCTAGGTCTGCTGATGTTGTTCTTTCAACTGGGTCATCTCCTGAGTCAATTTCATTGAGAAGATTTAAGTCT
Organism: Phormidium sp. CCY1219; assembly: GCF_035615515.1. Lineage (GTDB taxonomy): Bacteria > Cyanobacteriota > Cyanobacteriia > Cyanobacteriales > Laspinemataceae > CCY1219. Next base: position 44,909 of record NZ_JAJENT010000407.1, on the reverse strand, counting down.
GCTCCGCCAATTCCAAAGGCACGAACTTCTGCTACATCTTGCAGTGCATCTGCTTCGGGTCGGAAGTTCCCACCGACATTAGGTGCTCCATCGGAGAGGAAATAAGCAATGTTCTCTGCGCCAGTGGATAAGCCAGAAAAGAATTCATTGGCTTTATTCAGAGCAGCATTGTAGTTAGTTGAACCAAAAGCACTCAGGCTTTGAATTTCATTAATGGCATCATTTGGACTTAATGGATCTGTGAGGGTTGCATCATCTGAGAAAGGAATGACTGTAAAGGTACTATTAGCAGCAATACCTTCATTAATGAGGAAGTTGGTTAAATTGGTAAAGGCATCTTGAGCATTATCTAAGGCGGTACCGGATACACTTCCTGATGTATCAATGATGTAGGCAAAGTTAAATTGACCCAGCACATCTTGCCCCGCCGAGGAAAGAGTAACGGTGTAGTCAACTTCGCCATCGGTAGTGTAGGTGGGAAGCTCTAGTGAAGCGACACCGATTTGGTTTCCATTTTGGGTTAGGTCAGTTTCTTTGATTGTTTCTGGTCCATCACCATAAGGAATTTGATAATTTAATTCTATCGTGGGATTACCATTGTCTGTATCTGCCAGATCAATGGGTCGATCGAATAACTCTATGAAGGCTAGTTCTGCCCCACCTTCAGGAAATGTTTTAGAAATGAAAGGGCCAACATCTTGTGATACTATTTCGGGGATACTGAAGGTAAATCCAAGAGCATTAACATCAAATTGGAGATTAGGGGAAAGTCCAGAAACTATATTGATTTCACCCTCGAGTTTATACTCCGCATCAATTTCAAGAACATCCGATTGTTCTGAAGGAGCGGTAAAGTTAAACGATTCTCCTAAAGATTGAGTTATTGATGGCCCATCATTTAAGGACATTGTAACTTCTATATCTTCAGGATTAAACTCAAACTCTTGCTTAATAGGAAGAGTAAAGCGGGGGCCAGCACTTAAAGCCGTCCATTCAGCAGTCAAGAAATTACTAACAGGTGAAGGCAAGGGCAATTCACCACTCACAGGTGGTAGCTGAGGGATCGCTGTTGATGCTAATGTTGCCAAGTCTGCGAATATATCAAGAATTGGAGAACTTTCTGCACTAGCACTTAATGATGGGAATATACCAACATTCCCAAACCCATTTAAAGAATTATTTCCTTCACCTACACTTTGCGGTAAGGCAACACCCATTTCGAGGAAACTGAGATCGAGTCTATCTGTAAGATTTCCTTGATTATTACCACTACCAGAGCCACTACCAGAGCCACTATTAGAGCCACTACCAGAGCCACTACCAGAGCCACTATTAGAGCCACTACCAGAGCCACCGCTATTATTAAGTATGTCTTGAATTGTAAAACTAATTCCTCTGCTAGGGCTGGCACTACCCAAAGGTATTGTAAGTTTATTTGAATTAAAAACTACGTCGCCAATCTCAACTGGTCCACCACTGAAAGGAGCAGGATTATCGAATGAAGCATTTTTGATACCATACTCTCTCAATTCAACAACTAAATCGATGCCTATTTCTGGCAGATCCAATCCCGTTCCTTTAATATTAGCTGATGGATTAACTCTAAAATTAGATAATGTATTAATCGAAAAGTTACTACTAGGAGTAATTTCGGTCGGTAGTTCTACAGAAATATCAGTTGGGTAAAGTAACTCTTCTACCCTTCCAAGACCTCCTAAATTTATAAAAGGCACTAGCCCAAACGAACCATCAAACACCCAATCAAATTCTGCATATTGCGTACCTGTAACAGGAACTTTACCTACAAAGTTGCCAGATTCGTTAAAATCGGCTATGGCGAAATCTGGTCTATATTCTTTGGCATCAAATAATGGAACAATATCAGATGCAGTAAAGCCTAGAACTTGATCTATAGTCTCAACCTGCTCGATCGCAACTTCTTTCCCATCCAACAAAACCGTCGCCGTATCATCCTCAGCCTTCAACTGCGCCACATCTGACGAACCCAACTCATTCCCTCGCACAACTTCAGCAAAAATCGCCCCTTCATCCCCAGGCGCATCCCCAGGAGTCAGCAACGAATCCACATAATGACCATATTCTTCGAGAAATACCCGCGCCACCTGTTCAACAGACTCACTCAGCAACTCCTGCGCCAGATAAATCGTATTCGTTGCAGTAGCAAACGCGCCTCTCGCGCCATTAATCTCAGCAGCAGGGCGCACCTCTATCTCCGGCAAAGCCCCCAAACTGCCTCCTGCCCAAACATCCTGTAAATCCGCAATCTCAATCCCTTCGCCAAACGCAAGTTGCATCCATCCCGTGAAATTCGGGTCGCCTGCGAAGGTTTGCAATCTCTCCCGAACCACTTGCAACGCCGGTTGCAGCGCCGGATCTGCCGACAGTTCCTTGAAGAAAAGGCCGTTGGTTGCTTCAATTCGGTTATCCGTCATCACTATTCCTCGGTTGTCTACTGTGATTTCGCCGATCGCTGGCGCTGGAAATCATGGGAAGCAATGCTGTGTTTTTCACTGTCACTACCCGATGACTCTGCCATCCGTGCATCTTCTGCGTGGGCACACTTGCTGGAAGCATTGCTCTGCCAGAAGGAAGATGGCGGTGATGCTGGCGGGGATATGCGCCTGGGGAACTCTCCCTAACTACTGGGATGCGCCATTGCTTGCATTGCACCTACACATGACGCTTGTTCTTCTTTTATGATTCCACCTTACTCTCGCTTCGCTCTGTTCTCGCTCTATCGCTGGTTAGAAACACCCCACCTCTTTCTCTATCTATCGGAAGGTGCGATCGCATTTCCCGTTACCGATTTTCACCCTCATGTCTCGCGCCCTACATCGGCGGTAAGTACCTGACAGTGCCTTTTTCCGCCGTTAGGGCGGATGGTTCATTTTTGGGAAAACGATACAGCCGACTATTTTGCGCGCTCTTTGAATTGCTTTTTTGACAAGCCACGGTGACTACCACTTTTGCCATGAAAAAGCGATCGCATGACTGCGATCGCCCTGCCAAAAAATAGGGACAGAAAATCTGCCCCCAAAGTACCGTTCCTATCCCACAGTGAAGAAATCATCCTGTGCGATAAGACTGGCATCCACACCGTTGAGGGTGGCTAGCACTTCATCTCCCATGCTGATGACCGTGGTCGATCCGCTTGTGCGATGGATGGCCAGTTGGTCAAAGGTCAGACCCTCGGCCAAACCAATTAAATCCACACCATCTGCAAAGTCGGTAATCACATCGGTGCCCATATCTTCTTGTAAGACAAAGCGATCGCGATCTGCGCCACCGGCAAGCAAATCGTCACCCATTTCGCCAAATAGCCAGTCTTCGCCAGCGGTGCCGAACAAGAAGTCATCGGCTTTGCCACCGCGAATCACATCATCTCCTTCGCCGCCATTGAGGATGTCGCTGCCGCGATTGCCGTTAACGAAATCGTTGCCTTGCTCGCCAAAGATATTATCATCCCCATCGTCGCCGCTGACCTCATCCGCGCCGAGGTTGCCGTTGAGCAGGTCGCGGTCTTTGCCGCCATGTATGACATCATCGCCGTCGCCGCCTTCCACGGTATCGTCGCCTTGATTGCCGTTGAGGAAGTCGTTACCAGGTCCACCGAAGGCGATGTCGCGCGCTTTGTTCCCGAAAATGCGATCGCGCCCTTCGGCTCCAACTACGGCATCATTATCCTGACCGGCATGGAGGGTATCGTCTCCAATGCCGCCATCGAGGAAGTCGTGACCGGAGTTGCCATGTAAGACGTCATTGCCTACATTGCCGATGAGGTGGTCATTCTCACCGCTGCCTAACAGCATATCGCTGCCGGCAAAACCGTTGATGGCTTCGGCTACAGGGGTTCCCAAAAGGCGATCGCTCTCCTGTGTGCCATTCATCGTGCGAGCGACGGAATGCGGGTTGGGGAAGGGGAGATTTTCTGGCGGAAGTTCCTCTGATGCCGCCCTCGTGACGGGGACAGTGAGTTCGGGAATGTCAGGGTCAGTAAGTGTGGGGAGGGTGGATTCGCTGTCGGTGGATTCGGTATCGGTAGTGTCTGTAGCTGCATCGAGTGGAGGGATGAAAAGCTGGCTGGGGGACGCGATCGCTTCCTCACCAAAGTTAATGCTGACCGGCGCAATGTCTTCGAGTACCGAATCTGTGGCGAGAACACCCAGTCGGACATTCGCGCCGTTAATGTCGTCCCTGTCGGCAACTGTCAGTTCTCCGGTGTTATCGATGGCAATTCCTGGGGTTCCATCACCATCTACGTCGGGGTTGCCAGAGAAAATGGAGAAAGTGAGAGAATCGCCATCGGCATCGCTGGCAGGAACCGTTGCGATCGCATCACCTTCAGCCAGATTGCGATCGGCACTCAAGGAAATACTTTCCACGTTGGGCGGGAATAGATTTTCCAGTTCGGCGTTAGCGATTTGAGTAGCCAGGTTTTCATCTGTGTTATTGTTGACCACTGTCTCTGCTGTGCCGGGATTCTCACCCAAGCTTTGCAACCTATCGGCAACGTTACTTTGAGAAACCTTTTGAATTTTTGTGACTTGTGTGAGGAAGGTTTGGGGGTTGCTGGGTTCTAAATCGTCGATTTGTTCTTGTAGAGCAGCAATAATGGAGGCGACGTCATCAACTACATTACTTTGCTCGCTACTCAGGGAGATACCCGCAGAAGCAGCCGCCTGGTTAATCAGCGTTTCTAGGCTTGATTGTGCGGAAAGGTCAAAGTCAGAATTGTTCAACTGCTGCGACATTGCGTCAAAGACGGCATTTCCTAATTCGGCTAGTGATGCGGAGGACGCACTTTGTAAGAAGTCAGCAATTTGTGTGACGGCATTTTGGACACTTTCCCCACTAGCAAACACAGCAGAAGCAAGGGAATTTCCCTGATTGGCTTCTCGGATGGGAGCGAAGTTGAGGAGGTCGATTTCTTCATCAAGTCCAAAGGTGGTTTTGACCGTGTTTTCTGCCTCACTCAAGTTCTGCCCTCGCTCCATGAGGGAGCTGACTAATGTGGTGAGGGGGGTAATAACTGTGGCGCTAGCAGGGGCAGTCAGTGAGAGTTGAAAAGGTAGCCCGGTGGCAAGGGCGGTAGTTTCTGCGCCACTGTCTAACACTAGGGTTCCCTCACTGGGATCAAGTTCGCCATTTCCGTTGCTATCAAAGGATTGAATTTCGCTGCTGGGAAAGGAAAAGCTGCCATCAGAACCAGTGGTGGTGGAGATTTCATTCTGATTCAGGGTGCGGTCTTGATTTGCATCTAAAAAGACTGTGCCATTGGCGATGAAGCCATCTGCATCCGTAACCGGTTGAGCGTTCTTCCATAATCGGACCATTTCTTGTAGTTTATCCAGTCCAATGGTCTTATTAGTACCAGGAACAGGTTCGCCATTAGACCACAAATCAATGGCCTGTTGAAGCTCCCCAAGCTGGATTGTATTTTCATCCGTACTGTTATCTAGCTGAGCAACTGCCTCTACTACGCTAGTTGAGGAAGATTGATTATCGTCGTTGAGGATTTCTCCAGTGGCAAAGCGCTGTTCAATTGTTGCATTATCGGAGGGATTTGAGAGTCTAAATTGAAAAATATCCCGGTTTTGAGTTGGTCCGTGCTGTTCAATTTCCGGCGTTCGATCTCCGGTTACATTGACGGTAACGTTTTTGCTGCTTTCTCCTGGTGCAAAGGTTACTGTTCCACTGGGGAACATTCCACCAAAGTCATCCGCATTAGCCGAGAGTCTCCCATCAACAACTGCGGTCAATATGGCACCGGAAACTGTATAATCTACCGTCAGTTCTTCGGTGGTATTCCCAGTGCGGGTAACTTCAAAGGTGAAGGGAGTTGTCCCGCTATCTCCTTCTTCTTTGACTGCGTTAATGGCACTAACTGATACAGTAGGGTTGAAAAATTCTTCAAACGCCTCATTAAAGGAGGTTAAAAGTGGGTCTGGGGCTAATTCCTCTGCAAAATCCTGAAAACTATCCGGAAGCTCTTCGGGAATCAAATCCGTAAATTCTTCAGGATTGTTAAGCAGGTCAGAGAATGAAAAATCCCCATCGGCTAAAATACCATCTGGCAATTCTTGAATAAACCCATCGACTAACTCTTGGATCGGCTCTGGAACCAGGGTGCCAAGATTAAGATTATTAATATCTGCTGCGCTTAAGTTCAAAGAATCTGCTATATTGTCTACGCCGTTTTGTAACAATGAAATAGAATCTTCAATTGTCTCAATAGCATTTTCACTTGTCTCAGAATCCGCCAGACTCGCTACTTCCTCGATAAGCTCACCTGAAAGTCCATTATTCAGCTCATCTGGGAGTGTGAAATCTTCAATATCGCTAAGAGAAAAGTCAACATCCGGCAGTAGAGCTTCTCCTAAATCTTTGGTTGCTTCTTGAGCTGATGAAAGAAAATCTTCAGGATTGAAAGAAAAATCATCGATGTCAGGAACTTCTTCAGCTATTTGTGCGATAACTTGATTGGGATTTGCAAAAACATCGTCTGCAATATTATCCAGGTTGGAAAAAACATCCGTGCCGAATTCAATTGCACCAGTAATTGCTTGGATACCCTCAGAGCCTAATTCTGTTAAAGTGTCTTCTAGATCGGAAAGCGAACTCGTGATGGCGGTATAACTGCCTTCTGCGAAATCAAGGGCATCGTCGAGCAATGATTCGGGTACAGGAATATAAGGAGCAGAAATAGGTAAAGTGGAACTAACTGGAATAGTAATAGCCTTGAATCCTGTATCCACAGTTTTACTCAGTGCTTTAGAAAAGATGCTACCTTCAGGACCTATCCCTGTTGGAAATGTTGCTCCTGTTCCTATACCAGCACCCGCGCCTACTGAAGGTGTTGTTGTCCCACTAGCATTAAGTGAAACCTCACCAAGAGCCTTTACAGAGCCTGAAAGACTGACTCCGCTGGGGATACTCAAACCATCGCGCATGAAACCACCGTCACCATCGTCAGCAAGAAGAGCTTCTTCTACAGTTCCATTGCCTGCTACTTTCTTGCCTTCAATGGATGCGCTAAAGTCAAGCGGCACACTTACACCTATACTCAGCGAACCTTCTGCTAAAATGTCTGGGAATATATCCAATACTCCCCTTATATCTGTATCATTGATTGTTTTAATATTCCCGCCGACTGAGAAGAAAGCTGCGGTTCCGCCAACACCAACTTCATTACCAAAGAAGAAGTCTGGAATATCTAGATTTGAAATTAGTGTCTCTGCGTCGCTAATTGCTGTGGCAAGTCCATTTAAAGCATCCTTAACTGGATCGCTTAAGCTTTCCAGCAGATCGAAAGCACCACCAATTATGTCACTGCCGATATCGACACCACCACCAATTATGTCACTGCCGGTATCGATCGCATCATCAACTATGTCACCGCCGGTATCGATCGCATCATCAACTATGCTACTTCCGGTGTTGATAGTATCGTTAACTATGTCGCTGCCGGTATCTATGGTATCGTCAACTATATCGCCTCCGGTATCCACGGCATCATCAACTATGTCACCGCCGATATCCACGGCATCATCAACCGCGTCAGTGCCAGTATCGACGGCATCATCAACTATGTCAGTACCGGTATCCACGGCATCATCAACTATGTCAGTGCCGGTATCCACGGCATCATCAACTGCGTCATCAACCGTGTCATGCAAGAAAGTCTCTAACGCTAGAGTTTTTCCATTAACCTTACTAATTATTGTATCATCAACTTCTTTGAGCCTCGTTAGCTCACTTTTGCTAACTTCCTGACCTAAAGCAAGTTTTGAAAATAACTTTCCCTCATCTCCAGGCGCATCCCCAGGAGTCAGCACCGAGTCCAGATAGTGACCGTATTCCTCCAGAAATACCTGCGCCACCTGCGCAACACTCTCATTTAGCAACTCCTGCGTCAGATAAATCGTATTCGTCGCCGCAGCAAACGCGCCATGTGCGCCATTAATTTCAGCAGCGGGACGCACTTCTATCTCAGGCAAACTGTCCAATTTGCCACTCGCCCAAGTATCTTGCAAATCCGCAATCTCAATACCTTGCCCAAAGGCAAGTTGCATCCATCCCCCGAAATTGGGGTCGCCGGCGAAGGCTTGCAATCTCTCCCGAACGACTTGCAGCGCTGGTCGCAACGCCGGATCTGCCGGCAGTTCCTCTAGGAAAATGCCGTTTGTTGTTTTAACTGGATTATCTGTCATCACTATTCCTCAATTGTCTACTGTGATTTCGCTTCTCTTCAGCGCTGAAAGTCATGGAAGGCAATGCTGTCAAAAAGACAGTCACTACCCGGTGAAGCTGCCATCCCTACATCTTCTCCGTTGGTACACTTGCTGGAAGCATTGCTCTGGCAGAAAATGGCGGTGATGCTGGCGGGGGTAGTCCCCTGGGGCAACTCTCCCAAACCACTGGGATGTGCTATTACTTCCATTGCGCTGGCAAATGGAGCTGGTTTTTTTGTGACGATTCCACTTTAGCCTAAACCAAGTGGTTATTTTTCTCTCGTCAGTTAGAAATCACTGGAGGCTCTCTCTACCTATCGGAAGGTGCGATCGCATTTCCCGTTACCGATTTTCACCCTCATGTCTCGCGCCATACATCGGCGGTAAGCACGTGACAGTGCCTTGTTCCGCCGTTAGGGCGGATGGTTCATTTTTGGGAAAACGATACTGCCGACTATTTTGCGCGCTCTTTGGATTGGTTTTTTGACAAGCCACATTGACTACCACTTTTCCCATAAAAAAGCGTTCGCATGACTGCGATCGCCCTGCCAAAAAAAATTGAAAAAAGGGACAGAAAATCTGCCCCCAAGTACCCTTTTTATCCCACAGGGAAAAAAGCTATTTTCAATATAAAAACGGCATCCACATCGTGGGGTAGTGTTATCTAATCTACTGGAGTAGGGAAAAGCATCCTGGACATGGGTATCTTGTTCCAGACAGGCAATCCTCGGGCTGCTGCTGAAGCGTCCACCAAGGGCGATCGCAGCCACTTGTCAAATTTAACCCAATCGTCATAAAATAGGTTTTAAATCAGCGTTCATCTTCCACCTTTACCCCTCCCTCTACATGACCCACAACCCAGAACAACCCATCACTTACGAAGGCGGCTGTCATTGTGGCGCGGTGCGATTTCGCGTGACGGTGGACAAGCACGAAGCTGTGGATTGTAATTGCTCGATTTGCAGCAAAAAAGGATTTCTACATCTAATCGTGCCCGAACATCAATTTACCCTATTGCAGGGAGAAGAGATGCTGCAACTGTACACCTTCAATACCGAAATTGCCAAGCATCTGTTTTGCAAACGCTGTGGGATTCATTCCTTTTACCGACCGCGATCGCATCCCGACTGCTTCGACATCAACCTGCGCTGTCTCGATGGCGATATCTTGTCTCGATTTCGGGTTATTCCTTTTGATGGACAACATTGGGAGGACAACGTGCAAAAAATTCGCTAAGAGTGGCGAATCACCCGCCATAAATTTTCCCTAGGAGTTGCCCTTTCTTCTCTCACCCATACACTTTGTTACTTCAATTTCAAAACCTTGTGCAACAGTCGGAGTAATCTTTCGGCGGTGTAAGGTTTGGGTAAAAACGCTTGTACGTTTACCCCACTAGCTTTGGCAATTTTGCGGCTGGCGGTCAATCCGCTAGTAGTAATAATCTTCAGTTTCGGATTAATTTTTCGCAGAGCGCGAATTGTGGCCACCCCATCCATATAGGGCATTCTCATATCCGTCAAAACCACTTGCACCTCCTGGATATTTTGCGCGTAAAGTGCCACTGCTTCCGTGCCATCCTGCGCCCCCAAAACGCGGTAGCCGAAGCTTTCCAGGGTTTCCTGAGTAATCTCGCGGATAGACACTTCATCATCGACCACGAGAATTAATTCGCCATTTCCAGTGGGCAATTTAGGGAGTTTCGTGGCTTTTTTCTTCGGTTCGGGTTTCACGATCGCCGGGAAATAGATTTTAAAGCAAGTTCCCTCTCCCACCTCGCTATACACATTCACAAAACCGCCGTAGCTTTTCACGATCGCAATCGCCGTAGAAAGACCCAACCCGGTTCCTTTTCCCACTTCTTTTGTAGTAAAAAACGGGTCGAAAATTTTATTGAGAATCCCTTCCGGAATACCAGTGCCGGTATCCGACACCGTAATCATCACATAAGACCCCACTTTCGCATCGATATTCATGCGAACGTAATTTTCATCGAGTACCACATTTTCTGCGGAAATTTTTAACAACCCGCCATTGGGCATGGCATCGCGGGCGTTGACGCACAGATTGAGCAACACCTGTTCGAGTTGAGTGGCATCCCCAGAAATCGTCCACAGATTCTTATGAAATTCGGTAACAATCTCGATTGATTTGGGAAACGTTTCCTGAATCATTTTTTTGATTTCTTTAATCAGATATCGCGGTTGAAGTTGGACGTGCTTGCCTTCGAGTCCCCGTCCAAACGCCAGCACTTGTTTGACGATATCTGCGCCGCGCCTGACGCTGGTTTCTACCATGTCTAAAATCCGCTTGCCCGAGTCGTCGGATAACTTTTGTTCCAGGATTGGCAAGGCTAACAACACGGGGGTGAGAACATTATTTAGATCGTGAGCGATGCCACTGGCGAGAGTGCCGATACTTTCCAGGCGTTGCGATCGCAGAAATTGTGCTTCTAATTTTTTCTTCTCGGTAATATCTGTATTCACCACAAAAATCGATCGCGGATGACCTTTCTCATCGCGAATTAACTTCCAGCGACTTTCTACCGTCACTTCATGGCCCGACTTCGCGATTTGTTGTAACTCGCCGCACCATTCCCCTTGCGTGGCTAGCATCTGCCTTGCACCATCCATCTGTGGCGCAGTTTTGCCAAACAGCAGTTCTTCGGCTAAGCGCTCGATAGCTTCTTCTGCACTCCAGCCATACAAGCGTTCCGCACTTTTGTTCCAAAAGCAAATCCGCCCCTCCAAGTCTTGCACGATTATCGCATCTTGTGCGATATCGAGCAAAGCAGCTTGTTGGCGAATTTGCTCTTGTGCTTTCTCTCGCGATCGCCGCATTTCTGCCTCCGCCAATTCCCGCCCGATCGCCGGGGCCAGTCGCGTCAGGTTATCTTTCATCAAATAATCTTGGGCACCTGCTTTCATCGCCCCCACTGCCAAATCTTCCCCGATCGCCCCCGACACGATAATAAACGGTACATCCGGTTCGCGCCGTTTCATCACCTCCAGCGCCTTAATTCCGCTAAAACTCGGTAAGGAATAATCTGCAATCACCACATCCCACCCCTGTCTGTCGAGAGCGGCTTTCATCGCTTTTTCGGTCTCCACCCTTTCATACTGCGGGTTATAGCCCCCATGCCGCAAGGCACGCAGTAGCAACAGGGTGTCATCTTCTGAATCCTCGACAATTAATACGCGAAGTGGTATATTCACTTGTGTTCTCCTTGTCCGACGCGGAGATGGGTTTCACAGAGCCAGTTGTATTGTCCTACCCACCGGGTTGGCCAACATTTCAGTTAAGATGACGATTGCCAGTGGGTTTCAGTCTGCCTAGCTAGGCTCCTCGCTAGTTTTTCCCCTTCCTCCTTGTCTGGCGCGCAGCACCACAGGAACAACTCCCATCGGTGACGCTTCACCTTCAAGGCGGAGGGAACGGTTTCTTATTGAGTGTCAATCACAGTAAAGATAGGGAAAACTCTATCGATCCTCTCGATTCGGGCCATCTCTAATATAAAGATTTCGTGAAAGTCTTATCCAGAGAATGTTTCATAAATTAATCATTGAAACCGTTGAGTTTGATATTTCTAGAATACATGAAATGGACAACCCGTGTCAGTGACTTAGATTACATTTTGCCCTTCTCTCGCCACACACTCGTCCCCCGGGGAATAGCGCGGCGATCGCCCGCGCCAACCCAAGCGGGAGAAGGAGTTGAGAGGCTTGCGGGTCAAGGACTTGTCCTGAGAAGCGATAAAAACCTGAAGACGAAGGAGAGATGCGAAAAGTTCCCTCCCTCCAGGTGTGCCTCCTTCCATCGCCCAAACCCCTGAGCGTTAGTCCCCCCCTGGCATACCCAGTAATTGCCAGTTGGACTCCACCTGACCGATAAATAGGCGGTAATCTAATGGGGAATACACATAACGATTATAAACGTAACCTTGCCTGTCATCCGACAAGAGTATAGGCGTCCAGCCAGCGATCGGATTGAGATTTGACTCGGACTCGCGGGCGGGATCGCGCTTCACCACTTGATTGGAAAGGGAAGCGATCGCCGCCCCGGACAAGTTGGGCTGCGATCGCACGTTAACATTTTCCCCCACAATCACCACCGAATTAACTTCCCAAGAAAGACCCGATTCCGCATCAGATGGGGGCATTTGACGCTTGAGAGCTTGCGTCACATTCGGACAGACCCAAATTGCCGTTGCGGGGTCTGTATTGTAAGGGGGCGGATTTTCGGCGATCGCGCAACCCGTAGCGATCGCTTTTTCCAACAAAGACCAAATTCGCGCCTCCGGATCCTCCACCTGTAGTGCCTCGGGCGATCGGGGCACAGAAAACCCAATTCTCAGTCCCTCGTCTGGCAAAACCGAAGCCACAAATCCCGCATTCCGTTCCTCAACTGCCTGCCGCAATTGTTCCCGAAACTCGTAAAACTCGCTTCCCGGTTCTGCTTCATCTTCTAGATCCAGTTCTCTATTGAGATCCGTGAGAGTAATCTCCCGGGGAATCGTAGCTTTCCCGGGCAATCTTTGCACTTTATTTTGGGAAACACTGCGGATCGTCGCCGCCACAGACGCACCGATCGCCAATCCAATCGCCACCGCGCCGAGAATCAGCCAGGGTAGTCTTTGCTTCATCATTTTATTCCCCCTATCTTGAATCGTTGTCGATCGTCATATTTTATCCTACCAATTTACCTTCACCTTCTTTTCATTTGGCTTTCTTTTATAACCGCTAATTTACCTCGGTGGATTTCCCATCATTTAGGGTAGACAAACCCTGCAAATATAACGAGTTTCAGTTAACCTTTTCCTTGTTGGCAAATTGGATATTTTTTAGCTAAAAACTCGCCAATTTTTCCCAGTTAAATAGAGAGAATAGACTCAGAGGGTGGTAGACAGGGAATAGAAGCGAGCGATAACAGCTTGCGACCCCAGACAAGGGGAAAGAAAAGCATCGGTTTTGAGAGAAAAGGGATACAACCGGCCAAAGCGGGTTGCATTTCAACTCCGGGTTTGATGTATAGTCAGGGGAGTGACGAGGGCGAATTTGTAGGCAGATGCATGAGGCTGTGCGAAAGCAGCAAAGGGTTGAGAAACAGGCAGAGGGTAAGTCCCGAGTCAAAGTGCGATCGCCCGGGTGGGACGCCGAGCGAAATTTAACCCGAGATGCGACTCTATCCGCAGGTAGATTGACTTTGACAATTGAGTATGATAGAGAAAACCCATGCCGAGATTCACAAACCCATAACCCGCTTTAGCATAAAACCACCCACTTTGGAAAGACGCAAGTCATCAAACATTAAAAAACCGAGACAATCAGCCGAGAATTAATCCCTAGCCGTGGTATCTTGCCAAAATAAAGATGCCCGAGCCAAAGCCAGTGGATTCATTCCCGGCCAGCGGGTCGGTGAATCAACCCCAAAACCGATCCCATAACCGAAGTCAATTTCGACCTCAATCGGGGAAAAGTATTAAGAGAACTTAACGTCCCGGTCGATCGGCTCGAAAATAAGCTATAGAAAAAAGCAGAAGGCAAAAATTTTATTTGTCACTGTCTACTATCGAGCGTACAATCCCAAAATTGACTGTAGCCTATGCAACCAATTCGCACCTTTAACGTCTCTCCGTCCTTACCTTCCCAACTCGAACCCTTACGCAAACTTGCCTATAACCTTCATTGGGATTGGAACCTAGAGACCAAAGACCTATTTCGGCGACTCGATCGCGACTTGTGGGAATCCAGTCGCCACAATCCAGTATTGATGTTGGGAACCATTTCCCAAGAAAGGCTCCAAGAAGTAGCCGAAGACGAAGGATTTCTCGCCCAAATCGATCGTGCGGCGCGCGAACTCGAAGACTACCTAAACGAACGAACCTGGTACCGCAAACATCGGGAAAAGAACGCCCAGAAAGACTGCTACGCCTACTTTTCCGCAGAATTTGGCTTAACCGATTGTTTGCCGATTTACTCCGGAGGTTTGGGAGTCCTCGCCGGGGATCACCTAAAATCCGCCAGCGATCGCGGCTTGCCCCTTGTCGGGGTCGGCTTACTTTACCAAGAAGGCTACTTCAGCCAATATCTCAACGCCGATGGATGGCAACAGGAGCGTTATCCGATTAACGACTTCTACAACATGCCCCTGCATCTAGAGCGCGACGAAAACGGCAACGAACTGCGAATCGCCGTAGACTATCCCGGTCGTCAAGTGTACGCTCGCGTCTGGCGCGTCCAGGTGGGCACCATCCCCCTGTACATGCTCGACACCAACATCGAACCCAACAATCCCTACGACCACGATATCACCGACAAACTCTATGGCGGCGACATCGACATGCGGATTCACCAAGAAATCATGCTCGGGGTTGGCGGGATGCGGATGCTCAAAGCCCTCGGCTACGAACCCACCGCTTACCACATGAACGAAGGGCACTCCGCCTTCCTCGCCCTAGAACGCATGCGGGAATTAATTCAAGACCGGGGTCTGAGCTTCCTAGAAGCCAAAGAAGTGGTCGCCGCCAGCAACGTTTTCACCACCCACACCCCGGTTGCCGCCGGCTTCGACTTATTCCCCTACGACAAGGTGATGTACTATCTCGGGCACTATGCCGAAATTTTCGGCTTGAGTCGAGAAGAATTTCTCGCCCTGGGTCGGGAAAACACCGGGGATCTCGAATCCCCCTTTAGCATGGCCACCCTAGCCATCAAAATGGCCAGTTTCGTCAATGGCGTCGCCAAGCTGCATGGGGAAGTCTCCCGGGTCCTGTTCAAAAACCTCTGGCCCGCCTTACCCCCCTCGGAAGTGCCGATTACCTCGATTACCAACGGCGTCCACGCTCGCAGTTGCGTGGCAAAATTTACCCAAGAACTCTACGATCGCTATCTCGGCCCGAAATGGTCCACCAGTCCCGAGGACAATCCCTTGTGGGAGCGGGTTTATGCGATTCCCGATCACGAACTCTGGCGCAATCAGGAAATTTGCCGTTCCGAATTAGTGGTTTTCGTGCGAGAACGCCTGCAAAAATACCTGCGCGAACGGGCCGCCTCTTTGAGCGAACTCGCCGCTGCTCAGGAAGTCCTCGATCCCACCGTGCTGACCATCGGCTTTGCCCGTCGCTTTGCAACCTACAAACGGGCAACCTTGTTCCTGCGCGACATCGAACGCATCAAGCGGATTTTACAGGGTCTCGATAACAGTCGCATTCCCGGTGCTAAATTGGGGGGCACTAAACCGATGGTGCAGTTTGTCATCGCCGGCAAAGCCCACCCCCACGACATTCCCGGAAAAGAAATGATCCGTCACATCACCCATTTCATTCGCGAACAAGGGTGCGAAAAACATGTGGTGTTCATTCCCGACTACGATATTAATGTGGCGCGGATGATGGTCTCCGGTTGCGATGTGTGGCTGAATACTCCCCGTCGTCCCCGGGAAGCCTCCGGTACCAGTGGCATGAAAGCGGCAATGAACGGATTGCTGAATTTGAGCATTCTCGATGGATGGTGGGATGAAGCGGATTACGTTCGCACCGGTTGGCCCATCGGGCATGGCGAATTCTACGACGACCCGAACTATCAAGATGATGTGGAAGCCAATGCCTTGTACGATTTGCTGGAAAAAGAAGTGATCCCGCTGTTCTACGATCGCGACGAGGAAGGGATTCCGCACAAGTGGGTGGCGAAAACAAAAGACGCGATCCGCCTAAATTGTCCCCGCTTTAATACGGCGCGGATGGTCAGCGAATATGCCACGCGCGCCTATTTCCCGGCGAGCGATCGCTTCTATGCCATGCATGCCGATAACTACAAACCGGCCAAGGAATTAGCCCACTGGAAAGAATACTTGTACGAACATTGGTACGATATCAAGATTCTCGATGTGGATATCTCTAAGGCAGATGATGTCAAGGTGAATGAAAATATTGCGGTAAAAGCTCGCATTCACCTCGCCGGCTTGCAACCCTCAGATCTCGAAGTCCAACTCTATCAAGGACCGATGGATGCCGATGGCAATATTATCAATGGCGTCCCGGTGGTGATGGATCTCCAAGGGATGGATGCCAATAACGACAGCATCTACACCGCCAACATCACCTATACTTCTTCCGGTTTGCAAGGTCTGTCTCTGCGGGTATTGCCAAAACACCCCTATCTGAGCAGTCCTTTCCAACCGGGTCTCCAGATCCTCTGGGCGAATGAATAGAAACCGCTTGGGCAATGGTGGGGAATCTAGTGGGACTCGGTTGGGTTCCCACTGTCATCCTTAACCGTTACCATTCTGCCCTGTCTCCATCTGCGCGATGGGAATGACGATATAACCGATGGAGCGATCGCCCAATACTTGGTTGCGATCGCTCCCCCAATACCACCAGTACGCCCCAATATAGGCACACAGCAGCGCATCTAACTGGTCTTCTACCGCTTTTAACTCTTTCCCCGAATACCCCTTCACTTTGCCGTTAAATACCTCTGACGAGTCACCGCAAATCCAAAACCCTTCACTTAAACCCAAACTCGGTGACAACCCGGGCAATATCTCTACCATATATTGCCGCAGTTTCATCAACTCTAAGCGCCGCTGGGCTAACTTTCCTTTTTTATATTTTAAAATTCGCTCTAACTTGAATAAGTTAATCGTCGCCGGGTGAGGAAATACTTCGATTTGATAGCGATCGCGCTTTTTCGGCACCATTTCTGCCCCATGGGCAAACCCCCTCGCCTCTAAACTCTTCCCTAACCCTACCGTCCTCTGGGCAAATTTACTCTGCAAAGATGCCGGATAACACCCCGCATGATATCGCCCAAAGTATTTATGGGTTAGCTTATCCGCTACTCTCATTCCCGTGGCATTCGGAATAATCGTCGGCGCATCTACCGCCACCATCCCCGCTTCCCCTTCGGGCACCATTCTATCCACCCATTTTAATATCTCCTCCATCTCCGTTTCTCTACCTAAATCTAAGAGTCTCAATCCCTCCCTTTCCCATTCCAAACAACACAACCCACTCGCCCCCGAACTCCACCCCAAATCAATGCCGATAAATTTCATTTGTTGGTCATTGGTCATTGGTCAATAGTCATTGGTCATTGGTCATTGGTCATTGGTCAATAGTCATTGGTCATTGGTCATTGGTCATTGGTCAATGACAACCCCCATTATCGGGCTAATTTGAGGAGACTGGCGAGTTGTTCGGGTTGATGGGAACCGATTAAAATGCGATCGCCATTGGTCAGTTCTAAAAGCACGCCGCGATCGCCGCTAACATTGAAAGCTTTTGCATTGGAACCATAGCGAATGCCCCAACCGCCGTAATCGCGCAGGGGGTGATAGGTGGTCACTTCACAGTTGACCACAGTTTCAAAGGGAATTTTTATCCGATGAAACAACAGGGGATAAAAGCTCAAATACAAGCCATCGCTCCGCACTTCGGTGACTAATTTTGTCGTATAGAACAGAATCGGAAAAAAGATGCCAAAAATCAGGCCAAATCCGATTAAAATGATATTAACAACCACATTTTCTGACCAAGAGTCTTTTAAAAAAAAGGGCATCAGCGCTGCATAGAGGGCACTGAGGGAACTACAGGCAAGCACCCCCCAAATCCAAAGCTGACGAAATTGCTGCACCTCGCGAAATAAAAGCGTGGTGTCAATGACATCGTGCATGTCAACTTCTGCCGTATTCGGCACCCGCGAGAGTTTTTCCACAACCACCTCCAGTATGCTCCCCTGGGGAGACATTGGGTTAAGGGGGGGGTCTACTGGGGAGGGGCGATCGCATCGCTCCTGGGTCAGCGCCAGGAAATGCCCGCCAATTCAGACCCCCTACCTGATACACTAAAGTATTCCCACCCGGGTAATTTATTCCGACAGCCCCGGAAAAAAAAAGGGGGTGACCGGGTGCAGGGGTGACGGGGTACAGGGGTGCTGACATGCAGGGGCGACGGGCGGTTCGGGTGTAGGCGAACCGGAATAATCATCCCAGAATAATTAACAACCGTCCCCAGATTTGTTAAGATAATTTGAAATTTTGTCAAAAAAATTCAACAATATTCATAAAGGAAGGACTACCTCAAACCGCGCCTTCCATTGTTTTAGCAGGGGGATTAGTAGAGCAAGCGATGAGCAAGCAGCGAATTTTATCCGGCGTTCAACCCACGGGGAATCTGCACTTGGGAAACTATCTGGGTGCGATTCGCAACTGGGTAGAAGCGCAGAGTCAGTATGAAAATTTCTTCTGTGTGGTAGACTTACATGCGATTACCGTCCCGCATAACCCAGCAACTCTGGCGCAAGACACCTACACCATTGCGGCCCTTTATTTAGCCTGTGGAATCGACCTGCAACATGCGACGATTTTCGTGCAGTCCCACATTTCGGCGCATTCGGAACTCACCTGGTTGCTCAACTGCATCACGCCGCTCAACTGGCTTGAAGACATGATCCAGTTTAAAGAAAAAGCGGTGCGCCAAGGGGAAAACGTCAACGTGGGGTTGCTCGATTATCCGGTGTTGATGGCGGCGGATATTTTACTTTACGATGCCGATAAGGTGCCGGTGGGCGAGGACCAAAAGCAGCATTTAGAATTAACCCGCGATATTGCGGTTCGGATCAATCACCAATTTGGCAAAGAAGAGAATCCGGTGCTGAAATTGCCCGAACCCATGATTCGCAAAGAAGGAGCGCGGGTGATGAGTTTGAGCGATGGCACCAAGAAAATGTCCAAATCGGATCCATCAGAACTGAGTCGGATTAATTTGCTCGATCCGCCAGATACGATCGCCAAAAAAATCAAGCGATCGAAAACCGATCCGATTCGCGGATTGACCTTTGACGATCCAGAACGACCCGAGTGCCATAATTTACTAACCCTTTACATGTTGCTCTCGGGTAAAACCAAACAAGAGGTGGCCAATGAATGTGAAAATATGGGTTGGGGTCAATTTAAACCCTTACTGACTGAAACCACCATCGAAGCCCTCAAACCGATTCAGGAAAAATACAAATCGGTAATGGAGGATAGAGCTTATTTAGAATCGGTTTTGCGATCGGGCAGAGAAAAGGCAGAAGAAATTGCCAATCAAACCTTGCATCGGGTGAAAACTGCCCTGGGTTATTCCATGCCCGTTTAACCGACGACCGGAAAAAGCAAACCCGGGACAATGGAAAACCCAGGGCGATCGCCGAACGATTCAGTCAGTGAATTAAGGAAAATTTTCGCTTAATTTTTGCGAAACCGTTCGTAGTTTATCGTCTTTCCCTTTCCCAGTCCCCAGTAAAGCGTTAACAACAAATCGGATTTTATGATTGCACAACAGCCCCAGACATACTCTCGCTTCCGAAGTGCTGCCAAAGCGGGTGAATTTTTGATTACCGCCGAGGTGATGCCTCCCAAGGGAAGCGATCCGACCCACATGATAAAGATGGCCGAGGGTCTAAAAAATCGCGTTCATGCGGTGAACGTCACCGATGGATCCCGGGCGGTGGTGCGGATGTCTTCCCTCGCCGCGTCCACGATATTGCTGCAACGCGGCATCGAACCGATTTGCCAAGTGGCTTGTCGCGATCGCAACGGCATCGGTCTGCAAGCGGACTTGATGGGCGCACATGCCCTGGGAATTCAGAATATCCTCGCCTTAACCGGCGACCCGGTGAAAGCCGGCGATCACCCTCATTGCAAATCCGTTTTTGAATTAGAATCGGTTCGTTTGCTCAAGCTGATTGACAAGCTCAATCGGGGGATTGATGCCAACGATAAACCCCTACCCGATCGCGCCACGAATTTGTTTGTAGGCGCTGCTGTGGATCCCCAGCTTAAGAGTTGGTCCGGCTTACAGCGTCGGTTTGAGAAAAAACTCGAAGCAGGCGCTCAATTTTTCCAAAGTCAGCTTATTTGCGATTTTGATAAACTCGACAAGTTTATGAGTCAAGTGGCTGTAGGGTGTAATAAGCCAGTTTTAGCGGGGATTTTTCTGCTCAAATCTGCAAAAAATGCTCAATTTATCAATCGCTGCGTGCCGGGAGTGGATATTCCGGAGTATATTATCGAGCGTTTGGCCAAGGCAAAAGATCCCTTGCGCGAAGGGGTGGCGATCGCCGCAGAACAGGTAAAAATGGCGCGATCGCTCTGTGATGGCGTCCACATGATGGCAGTTCGTCGGGAAGACCTGATTCCGGAAATCTTGGATTTGGCCGATGTTGCCCCAGTCAATTCTGCACCTGCCCTATCGGTGTAATTTGCGATCGCCTCCATCACCCCCGCCGATATGGGGGTGAGACCCCTAGGGGGGAAGGTTCATCTTGTCAAATTTCGCCAGATGATGTATCTCTAATAAAAGTGGATGGATGCAAGGGGAAAACCTCTGTCACCCTTCATCCCTGCCATCAGGGTGTATTTTCTACTCACAGAACGGTCAAAATTTGACATTAGCACGAGTAGATGCAAGAAAAAAGATCCTCCAGCCGAAGGCTGGAGGCTCTTTTTTTGAAGGGTTAGAGCGGGCGGGAGAACCCAGAAATGAAAAACCCCCCTAGGGCTGGGGGGGCGGTGCAACACTCAGGGTGTCGAACAAATTCAGGGTGATCGTTACTTTCATTATCAGTGGCGCGATCGCTTCTCGGCATCAGCCAAATGGCTTAATTTTCCCTAAGCCATTTGTCGCAGGGTGTTCCGGCAGTGCAGTGACATCCGAACGCCGCGAGGCAGTGGCGTCACAGATAACAACCGGGCGCGATCGTCTCACCGATGCGATCGGTGAAGATTTCCCGAAGCGGCAAATTGTTTTTCCAGGTTATAAATACATCTAACTTGCAGGTTGTACCTGAGACGGAATTGGGGGCAGATTCGCGAAGCTCGATTTCCCGTCATGGGAGAATCCGCCTGAGCGTTTGAGCGGTTATCGCTTTTTTCTTTCCATCCAGGATTATTTCAGCGCTAACTTATACCCGGCTCATCGGTAAGCGGACTTTGTGCTTTCTCAAAATCCGAATCAGTTGCGTCCCACTCAGGTGAATCCCGGTTTCTTGCGTCATATGTTCGGCTAATCGCTGACTGGTCCACAGGTCAAAGTCATATCCCAGTTGCCTCGGCGGTTGTTTGACCACTTCGAGCAATAATTTAATATAGGCATCTGAGGCTTTGCGATAGTTCCCCCGTTCTCTTCGATCTTTGAGGCTGTCTAGATTGTCGGGGTCGCCATGTACGCACCAATAGGCAACGGTTCTGTAGGAACATCCGAGAAAATCGGCGATTTCTTCGTAGGTCTTGCCGTCGTTCTGTAATAACAAAATTAAGGCATGTTCGCGAAATCGCGGGCACTCGCTCTGTCGAATGGCTTTTTGCAGCCGTTTTTTTTGAGTAGGGGTCAGAAAATTTTTGGCAGGCATGAGCAGGGGGATGAGAACTATATCTTTTTCATATTATGATATTTAGATGTAAACTGACTGGGCGGTTAGCGCCACTATCGCTCCTTGCCCAGGGGTTGTTGACGCTCTGGCAAGGGATAAGCCAGCGATCGCCTCCCCAAAAGTCCCAGAGGCGATAAATCTGCCTCTCTACAGGAGATAGGGTGGGCACCGCCCACCCTACCCCTACTGATTTACAATGCCGATGGATTCGAGACTGCTCACTGCTGCGGTTGGCGATCGGGGGGCAAGTTTTCCACCACCAATCCCACTGCACCTTCGATTTGAGCGTTTGCCAGATTCGCACCCTTGAGAAACGCACCATCTAACTGGGCATTCAATAAATTTGCATTGGATAAATCCGCATTTTCCAGAGAAGCACCTCTGAGATCGGCATTCCTTAAATCTGCACTACTGAGATCGGCACTGCTGAGATCCGCATTGTTGAGCTTTGCACCTTTTAAATTCGCCGCTCTCAAATCCGCTCCTCTGATACGAGCTTTCACCAAGGAGGCGGCGTTGAGATCCGCATAAAACAGATTAGACAGGGTTAGATCCACTCGATCGAGATTGGATCCTCTGAGGTTGGCACCCCCTAAAACTTGCTCCCTCAGATTCGCACCCACTAAATTGCACCCCTGACATTGTTTCGTTTCCAGCAACCGTCTAACGTGTCCTTGATTTGCCCAACAACCAGAACAGAAGGTGAGCAGCAGTGCCGAGATCGCGAGGATTTTTACGTTCACATTCGTTTTCCTTTTCGTGCCAGCAAGTCACCGGATTTCTCCGCTCCGGCTTCCAATACATACAGATGCACGTTTGTCAAAGGGGGTGTAACCCCTTATTGCTAAAATAGCAAAAGTTGAGAAAAATCGATCGAGCGGGAACCAGAAGCAGGCTTCTGGTTCGCGATCGCTTCTTTTCTCAAAAAAAGAATTGACAATATGTCATACACCATCGGCGATCGCGACTCAGCATAAACTCATGGGAAAATAGACCCTCGTCTCGAAAGCCTCCCATTGATTCTTTTCTATCGAGAAAGTATAATTTCCCCCTAGTCCCTCCGAGAGTCCCAGTGCCACGGTTGCGCGCCGCAAACGTTAACCTGCGATCGCCAAGGGCGGCATTTTCCCCCACCAGTTTGCCAATCGCTTCTGCAATTTTATCCCCTCACCCCCCAAACCATTCCCCCAGATTAGCTTTCGCCAACCAAGACCGCGATCGCCGCTTCTGGCGCTTTCCCCACTCTGGGTATCTCTCACATCCCGCAACCTGGGAATAAAGGCATCCTGTCAATTCAGCAACAAAATGGCAAAATAGAAAACATCACAGACTTTCCCGACACCGAATCGGTAAGGGATGCCCACTGTCCATGATTTGCCAAGTGGGTGGATTGGCTAACCCCCAGAAATTCTCGGGCTTCAAATCAACATTACCGATGAGTGGGCGAATATCAATCCCCCGTCAATTCTCGATGACCAAATTCATTAAAGGAGAACAAGAATGACCCAAGCAACCCAACTGCCAATTCCCGAACACTTCGATGCCAAAAAGGTGGGAGAAGTTTGGCGCGTACCCTATTTAGAGCGTGCTGCAGGGGCGAAAAAGTGGGCAAAACAGCACGATATTGCCCCCGCAGCTACGGACAAAACCCGCATTTGCTTATTGGCAATTGACGTGCAGAATACCTTCTGCATTCCGGATTTTGAATTATTTGTCGCGGGACGCAGTGGCACCGGTGCAGTGGATGATAACCTGCGGTTGTGCGAGTTTATTTATCGGAATTTAGGGAGGATTACCGCGATCGCGCCTACGATGGATACCCACACCGCCATGCAAATCTTTCATCCGTTTTTTTGGATCGATAAGGAAGGAAACAATCCGCCGCCCCTGACGCAAATTTCTATCGAAGATGTGGAACAAGGTAAGTGGAAAGTCAATCCAGCGGTGGCGCACAGCATTGCGGGCGGGAACGAGGTCTGGCTGCAAAAATACGCCCACCACTACGTTAAAACTTTGAATCTCGATAGTAAGTATCCGCTCACGGTGTGGCCCTATCATGCAATTCTCGGGGGTATTAGTCACGCCCTGGTTTCTGCACTGGAAGAGGCGATGTTTTTCCACAACCACGTTCGTCACAGTCAAACCCAGTTTGAAGTCAAAGGCGGTAATCCCCTGACGGAAAATTATTCGGTGTTGCGTCCGGAAGTGTTGGAAGACCATGAAGGTCGGGCGATCGCGCAAAAAAATACCCCCTTAATTGACCAGTTGTTGGCGTTTGATGCGGTGATTATTGCCGGTCAAGCGAAGAGTCACTGCGTCGCTTGGACAATCGAGGATTTGCTGACGGATATTCAGGAACGAGACCCAAGTTTAGCCCGGAAAATCTATTTGTTGTCCGATTGTACCTCTCCCGTGGTGGTTCCCGATGTGGTAGACTTCACCGAGGCAGCGGATGCGGCGTTTCAGCGTTTTGCTGATGCGGGAATGAATATCGTGCAATCCACCGAGGCGATCGCCGCTTGGCCGGGAATTTCTTTGTAGCCTCACTATTTGGCACAAGTTCCTTGTAGCGACGCGATTTATCGCGTCGCTACAAGGGTTTATGTATAAATTCTCTCGCGCACTGAATGATAGCTCGCACATTGTCGCTACTGCATATAGAGCGCTATACATAATGCAATCTCCCAATTGCCCTCGGCTTGCTTGCCCAGGCGCGGGTGAAAGGGGATGGAGCCTTTGCCATCCCACAAATATCTCTAGTTGTCAATTTAGGATTGAGAAAAAATAACCCCGAGCGGGTGGGGAGCGATCGCGGGGGAGAAAGCAATTGCCACAGATGGGGGACCAGGAGTGCCCCGGATGGAACCGGAGAAAAGCAGAAAGGGTCTAGCAGAATTGGCATGCAGACGAGCGAGAAATCGGGTATATTAACCTAATATCCTGTTTTCGCTGGTCTCAGGCGTTCACACAGGGGAGGCGGCGGCCAATAATAGCGGCGGCGGCCAAAAAATCTACCGCTCGGCCAAAATTAGCTGGTAAATGAGGGATTGAGTTTTATGATGTCTGCGGGTTGTGCTTTGCGACGGATGTTTTCTGCTTTAGCGGTTACGGGGTTGCTCCTGACGGGGATGCCCCAACCAAGCGAGGCGCTACAGTGTTCCGGGTTAACGATTTTTGGAGGACCCGGGCGCGACAATGAGCTGAAATACTGTTTGGACAATGGGCGAGAAAATAGAAGAGATACCTATTGGTTGAAAATCCCCAAAGATAAAGTGGATGTAGCGATTCTCGAACTGAAAATCGAGTATCCGGAGAACTATCGAGGGGAATTTGATGAAGAGCAGATCGAAGTGAAAGTCAACGACGAGACGATCGCCGTGCAAGAAGTCTTCTGGGATCGAGAAAATCGCTTCATATCGATTTATCCCGTCGAACCGATTGCGGCGGATAACGAGATTGAAATCGTCTTAGACGACGTAGAGAATCCTCGGCGAGGGGGAATGTTTTACTTTAACTGCAAAGTCGTCACCCGTGGAGGTCCGCCCCTACCCCTTTACCTAGGGACCTGGGTTCTCAATATCGACTAGAGGTCAGTGAGGGGTGAAACCCAGCGCCCCGGATGAGCGTGGCCCCGGGGGAGGAGTCAAAGGGGAGCAGAGGTTCCAGTTTGGATGGTTGCATCCGAACTGGAATTTTTTAACATTGAATGATACAATCAGAATTTGTGACTTTTTTTTAGACATTAGAGTAGCAAGTCAGGAGTAATTGCTATGACACAGCGCACCCTGCATGGCACCAGCCGCAAAAGAAAGAGAGTATCCGGTTTTAGGAAACGCATGAGAACGAAAAATGGCCGGAGAGTGATTAAAGCGCGCCGCAGCAAGGGACGCCATCGGTTAGCCGTCTAGTAGCGCGGCGATCGCCCGTCAGTGGCCCAAAAAGAACGAACCGCCAGCGGGAAGCCAAAGCGATCGCAGCGGGGAGTTCTGATGCAGCGATGAGACGAGAAATTGCGAGCCAAACCAGTGGGACTGGGTTGATAGAGTTGCCGAAAAAAGCACCGTGTTGCCCCAAAAAAATCGCTTAAAGCACCCGAAAGAGTTTAAAGTCGTCTACCGGACTGGAATCACCAGAAAAACCAGTCATTTAATTTTGAGAGGGAGACGGCGCGAAGAAAATTCGCAAGTAGCGAAATCGGGGGAGCGATCGCAAGCGGAGGCAGAAGGGAAGGAATTTTATCAACCCACTCGCATTGGGATCGCGATCGCTCAGAAAGTCAGCAAGAGAGCGGTAATCCGCAATCGAATCAAGCGGCGGATCCGGGCCGGATTGAGAGAGCTGCTGCCCCGAATCGAAGCCGGGTGGGACTTAGTATTTATCGTGCGTCCCGCCGCAGTGGAGTGCAATTATCGCCAACTTCTGCAAGAATTAGAGCAGTTGTTGGCAAAAGCAGAGGTTCTCAATGGCGATTCGAGAAGAGATTTATTATGAAGGCGGACCCCACATCGGGGACTTAATCGTAAATATTTTGTTAGGATTCACGGTGATTTGCATTCCCCTAACCGTGGGAGCGATCGTGCGGGCGCTGTGGTTGCGCTACCGGATCACCAATCGGCGAATTACAGTAATTGGCGGATGGATGGGGCGCGATCGCACCGACATCGTGTACTCCGAAATCAGCAAAATAACCAGCGTACCGCGAGGTTTGGGACTGTGGGGAGATATGGTCGTCACCCTAAAAAACGGGTCGCGACTAGAAATGCGAGCCTTGCCGAAATTTCGCGACCTTTATGCCTATATCGAGGACAAATTGTCATCGAGAGCCAAACAAGCCAGCGGGACAATCGGCACTCGTTAGGGGGTGACAAGCGCGTTGCCGCGCGAAGCGCCAGACCACAACATGCAAACCCAACCCGATGGTGCCCCCACAGTTGGGAGGCGGACACAACATTGGGAAAGATAGTTAGTATTTAACTACGTAAACACAACATCTCAGCACGCACAGGTTGACATAAAACGAATGGACTTTGGAGTCGGATTTCTTTCCAACAACGTTATGCTGCCGATCCTGGATTTTTTCTACGGGATCGTGCCGAGTTACGGTTTAGCGATCGTAGCGCTGACGTTAGTAATTCGCTTTGCCCTCTATCCCCTGAGTGCAGGCTCAATTCGCAGTATGCGACGAATGAAAGTCGCCCAACCCGTGATGCAAAAGCGGGTCAAAGAAGTACAAGAACGCTATAAAGACGATCCTGCCAAACAGCAGGAAGAAATGAGCAAGGTTTACAAAGAATTTGGCAATCCCCTATCCGGGTGCTTGCCCATATTGGTACAGATGCCGGTACTGTTTGCCTTATTCGCCACCTTGCGGGGATCGCCGTTTGCCGACATCAGCTACAGCATTAACCTGGACATCTTTCCGCAAGAACAGATGGAACGGATCGTCCCGCAAGCCTTTGCCACCGAACCGAAGAATATTTACATCACCGATGGAGTTCACGTTCCCTTAGTTGCCCTGCTTCCCGGCGGGAATAAACTGAGCGTCGGCGAAAAAACCAAAGTAGAATTTCAGACCGTGGAAGGCAAACCCTTATCCCAACTGATCTCCGACTATGACAATACCGAGGTAGTGCCCCAGTGGGAAGTCACCAAAGGGGAAGATCGGGTGAGGGTGAATGAAGACGGAACCCTAGAAGCCCTGCAACCCGGTCAAGTGACCATTGAAGGGAAAATTCCGGGACTGGCAGCCAATAAAGGATTTTTGTTTATTGAAGCCCTGGGACGAGTGGGTGCCGTAGATCCCGAAGGAAATATCCATTGGGATATTGTAGGCATGGTACTGTTCTTTGGCATCAGCTTGTACGTCAACCAACTGCTCTCCGGTCAAAGTGGGCCGAGTGCCAG
This sequence comes from Phormidium sp. CCY1219, assembly GCF_035615515.1. Taxonomy (GTDB): domain Bacteria; phylum Cyanobacteriota; class Cyanobacteriia; order Cyanobacteriales; family Laspinemataceae; genus CCY1219. The sequence goes on along the minus strand of NZ_JAJENT010000407.1, from coordinate 17,344 downwards.
CGATAACCCGCAGCAGTCCACCATCAACAAACTGACCCCAGTGCTATTTTCAGGGATGTTTTTGTTCTTTCCACTGCCGGCAGGGGTACTGATGTACATGGTGATTGCCAACGTGTTTCAGACCTTGCAGACCTTCATTCTCTCCCGCGAACCCTTACCGGAAAATCTCCAGAAAGTGGTAGAAGCGCAGGAAAAAGAAGCCGCAAAAAGCAGTGGGAAAGGACGGGATGCACTTCCCTTTGAACCCGGACGGAGTAAGAAAAAAGTCTAATGGGATTGCCACATGAGAATTTAATGGAGCGAGGGCAGCAGTGGGTCGAAGAACTGCTGCATTTAGCTCGCATTTCCGGATCGGTCAGCGCCGAAAAACAAACGGACTGCTATTGGTTGACCATTGAGCCGGACAACCTGAGACCCGAACAACTCGAAATCCTCATCGGACCTTCCGGTTCAGCGCTCGATGCGATTCAGTATCTAGCCAACGCCATACTCAACCTCCGCCAGCCGAGCGATTCTCAAGCGGCGTACACCATCGAATTAGATGGGTACCGGGTGCGCCGAGAAGCCCAATTGAAAGCAATGGCAGAAGAAGCGGTGCGATCGGTGCGCGAAAGCGGGGAAGAGTTTGAAATGAAATCGCTCTCCTCTGCAGAGCGCCGTCAGGTTCATACCTTCTTGAAGGAATATGAGGATTTAGAAACCTACAGTCGGGGACAAGAACCAAATCGACGTCTCGTCGTGCGTCGTCGGTGAATCCAGCCCGGGGCATCGGATGCAGGCTAGGGAACCACCGGATCCAGACAACCCGCAGCAGGGGGTAGCGCTCGAACCCGCCGATCGCAAGGCTGGGGTGCTGTGTGCTGAGTGCTTGAAACCAGGAGGCTTTAGAACTATGCTCGAGGAAATTTACATCCCTCAATTAACCAAGGCACCGGAACGAACCGAAACGATCGCCTTTCAACAGACGATCCCGGAGCTAGACACCCTGACTCCGGTTCGAGGTCGTCTGAGCGTCGCCCATCGCGGTAACTATCTGGAAGTCTCAGCCGAAGCGGAAACCATCATCACCTTGACCTGCTATCGGTGCCTGCAACAGTACAATCACCGGCTCAAAATCAAAGCGTCGGAAATTATTTGGCTTGACGAGGAAGCCGATCGCCCCGATGACGGCCCGTTGGAACGAGAAACCCCCTTGGAAGAGTTAGTGGAAAGCCTTTCCCCTTACGGCTATTTCGACCCGCAAGAATGGCTTTACCAACAGCTATGTCTGGAAATTCCGTCTCGGCAGTTGTGCGATCGCGCCTGTTCGGGGATCGAGCCAACCCCTGACAATGCCGGGGGGTCTCAACCTGCCATCGACCGCCGTTGGGCTGCACTCGAACAACTGAAAAACCAACTGTCTAGCTAGCAGATTTTGGATGGGGGAATTGAGCGGTTAAATTAATCCAAAATCATCAAAATATCGGACCACACCTAAAGCCCTATGACTTTCCGAGAAGATTTCGAACTGCTCGTGCGAGCGCGCTATCCCATCATCTACGTTTCCACCCGAGAAGAAGAGCGCCTCGAAACTGCGATCGCGCATCTTGCCAGGGATTTGGGCAACCGAGGGGTCTATATCTGGGATTTTGTCGATGGCTACCAAGGCAACCCCAATGACGCCGGGTTCGCCCGTCGCAATCCCCTACAAGCCTTGGAACTGGTGGAAAAATTACCCGCCAGCGCCCCCGCTATCTTCATCCTGCGCGACTTTCATCGCTTCCTCGAGGATATTTCCGTATCGCGCAAACTTCGCAATCTGGCGCGTACGCTCAAATCCCAACCCAAAAATCTAGTCATCATTTCCCCTCAACTGGCGATTCCAGAGGACCTCACCGAAGTGCTGAGCGTATTGGAATTTCCCTTACCCAATGGGGCAGAAATTAAAGCCGAAGTCGAACGCCTCCTCTCGGCAATCGGGCAAACCCCAGACAACAAATTCCTCGATGAAATCGTCCGCTCTTGCCAAGGACTTTCCCTGGAACGGATTCGCAAAGTCCTCGCCAAAGCGATCGCCACTCACGGACAACTCGAACCCGATGATGTGGAACTCATCCTGGAAGAAAAACGCACCATCATCCGCCAAACCCAAATCCTCGACTTCTACCCCACTCACGAAAAAATTTCCGATATCGGCGGCTTAGACAACCTCAAAGATTGGCTCCTGCGCCGAGGCGGGTCTTTCTCCGAACGCGCCCGCCAATACGGCTTGCCCCATCCGCGCGGACTGCTGTTAGTCGGCATCCAAGGCACCGGCAAATCCTTAACCGCTAAAGCCATTTCCCACCACTGGCACCTCCCCCTCCTGCGTCTCGATGTGGGACGCCTGTTTGGGGGCTTGGTGGGAGAATCGGAATCTCGCACTCGTCAGATGATTCAGGTGGCAGAAGCTTTAGCCCCCTGCGTCCTCTGGATCGACGAAATCGATAAGGCATTTTCCGGCTTCGATAGCAAAGGCGACGGAGGTACCACCAGCCGCGTCTTCGGCACCTTTATCACTTGGTTGGCAGAAAAAACCTCCCCCGTGTTTGTCGTCGCCACCGCTAACAACATCCAAGCTTTGCCCCCGGAAATGTTACGCAAAGGTCGATTTGATGAAATCTTCTTCGTCGGATTGCCCAACCAAAAAGAACGCTCGGCCATCTTTACCGTCCATCTCTCCCGATTGCGTCCTCACAATTTGAAAAACTATGATATCGATCGCCTCGCTTATGAAACCCCCGATTTCTCAGGGGCGGAAATCGAACAAGCGCTGATCGAAGCGATGCATATTGGGTTTAGTCAAAATCGCGATTTCACCACTGATGATATTTTAGAGGCAGCCAGTCAAATCGTTCCCCTGGCTCGTACCGCCCAAGAACAAATTCAGTTGTTGAAAGATTGGGCAGCCGCCGGGAAAGCTCGTCTGGCTTCGCGATACAGTACATTAAGTAGTCGGATGCAACGTCAACTGCAACAGCCTGAATCTTAAACAAGTAGCTATGAGTATTGCGGGTATATTTAAGTTCCTGCTCGGTTTTATCTTGGCACTGGCGATCCTGGCAGGGGGCGGGGTCGCCGCTACCTTGTATTTTGTTACCAAGTTAACGGCACTGCCAGCCAGACCCACGTTTTCTAACGATAAACCCCCGGTAACGGCAACCACTTCGGCGGATAAGGACAGCCAATCCCAAGGCTCTAATGCGAGCAACCCGGGAGGGAATCAGTCTAGCGAAAACAAGCTCGAACCGGGAGCCTATCGCGCGCGCGTCACCTGGCCCGATGGCTTGATCCTGCGCGATCGCCCCAGCTATGATGCCAATTCTATCGGCGGGATCGAATTCCGGGGCGAAGTGGTCGTCCTGGAAGAAAGCTCCGATAAGGAATGGGAAAAGGTGCGCGTGGAAGGCAGCAATCAACAAGGTTGGGTCAAAGGCGGTAATACCGAGCGCATCAATTAAATCCTTGGCCACTCCCTCGGGAAGCGCCCCCGCGCAAGCGCAGTAGGGTGGAATCCACCACAAGTAGCCTGTAGGGCGGAACCCACCACACACCGCATAGCCCCAGTCTTGCAACCTGCGGGCTTTTTTCTCTTGGGGCCTTTTTAGGCATTTTATGTTAAGAAATTTAACAAAATTCAAATAAAAATTGCAAAATCGGGCAATTGGGTTTGACTAGAAAAATAAACATGCTACCGTAACATATCAACTCAAAAAATTCATTCCCAATTGCAAATATGTACGACAAAAATTCAAATACCGATTTAGCAACAGCCGCCGTTACTGCCGCTTTGGGTGCCGGTGTTGTCACCTCTTTTGCCGTCAGTCAAGGTCAGCATCCGTTGGTTGCCTTGGGCATTACCGGTTTTGCCGTAGTGGTGGCGTTATTAATCGATCGCGCGGGTTTAATTTAATCCACAATTTCTGGCACTTGGGTGGGTGGGCAAAAGCGATCGCCTTCGGTTAAGCCCACCGCCTCTCTGGGTCTGTGGTTCCCCATTCCGGGGGGTTGCCCGGGAACTGAGAAACCCGCGTTGGCTCGATAATGTTGCTACGCAGCAGGAGCTAGCAGACCGACAGGGAGGTTGAATCGAGGGGAAGGGTTAGACTAGAATAAGCTATCCTTGCTGACCCTGACGTAGCTCTTTGAGGTAAAAATGGCTATCGCGATCGCGCAAAACGAGCAAAAGCAAAAAGCGCTGAACGTAGCGCTAAACCAAATCGAGCGAAATTTTGGTAAAGGGGCGATCGTGCGCCTCGGAGATTCCCCGAACACCACAGTTGAAACCATACCCACCGGGGCACTGACGTTAGACTTAGCCCTCGGTGGCGGTTTCCCGAAGGGGCGGGTGATGGAAATTTACGGCCCTGAGAGTTCCGGGAAAACCACTGTCGCCCTCCACGCGATCGCTGAAGTGCAAAAAGCCGGCGGAATTGCCGCATTTATCGATGCCGAACATGCCCTCGACCCCACCTATGCCGCGAAATTGGGGGTGGATATCGAGAATTTGCTCGTTTCTCAACCGGATATGGGAGAAATTGCCCTAGAAATTTGCGATCGCCTGGTTCGTTCCTCCGCCGTGGATTTAGTCGTCATCGACTCCGTAGCCGCACTGGTGCCTCGCGCGGAAATCGAAGGACAGATGGGAAACCCCACCATCGGCTTGCAAGCGCGGTTAATGAGCCACGCCTTGCGCAAGATTACCGGCAATATCGGCAAATCCAACTGCAGCGTCATTTTCCTCAACCAACTGCGGCAAAAAATTGGCGTCGTCTACGGTTCCCCGGAAACCACCTCCGGCGGACAAGCCCTCAAGTTCTACGCTTCGGTTCGTCTGGACATCCGCCGCATTCAAACCCTGAAAAAAGGCACGGAACAATATGGCATCCGCGTCAAAGGGAAGGTGGCAAAGAATAAAGTCGCCCCGCCATTTAGAATTGCTGAATTTGATATTTTGTTCGGAAAAGGCATTTCTCAACTGGGCTGTTTGTTAGATATCGCCGAACAAACCGAAGTTATCCAGCGTAAAGGCTCTTGGTATAGTTATCGTGGCGATAAAATCGGACAAGGCCGCGATAATGTGGTACAATATCTGTCCGATAATCCGGAAGTGAGCCAAAAAATCGACGCCGAAGTGCGCGAAAAACTGGAACTCGGGGTCGCCGTTGACGCCAATTCCGTAGGAGGCGCGCGCAAGAAGAAGGCATCCAAATAAATCGAACTCGTTCTAACTAACTCGTTCCTAGGCTCCGCCTGGGAACGCCGCTCCCGAGGCCCCGCCTCCCTCCAGTGAATCGGCAAAATAAGCAGCACCCCGGATTGGGGCAGTTCATCTCGCCCATACCCAAAGTGCTATATTTTCCCTCGCCGCAACCAGGATATTATCGGAAAAAGGTGGGTACTGTCCACCTTTTTTTTGTGCGGACTTCCGGTTTTGGTTTAGCGCGATCGCCCCTGGCACAACCGAATAATAATCGCAGTCAGAACCGCAAATATAACTGCGGCCAAAATTGTCATTCCCGTGGCAATTGTCGGGGTTAACCAAGGCTCTGTTACCCCGAGTTCCAACAAGTACGGAGTTAAAAAATGCTCGTTGGGATCGTTTTCTTGATTCGCCGCTACGGTGGGCACCACTACGATGGGAAATTGGCTGGAAATCGAGGCAGCAATTGAACCCGCCGCCAGTCCAATGCCCCAAATGGCAACTTTGTTTTGGAAGTGGCGATCGCCCTGTACTTGCACAGTTTCTACGAGCACCCGTAACGAGGCGATCGCATTCATTAACCCATCCAGTAATTCCATCCCCGGCGCGAAACTTTCATAATCCTTTTTCAGTTGTCGCAGGTATTTTTGTGCCACCCTCTCCCGAAATCCTTCTAAAAATCCTAACTCGTTCGCCGCCTTCAGGGAAGTCAACCGAGTGGGTAACAGAACTAAGCCTTTGTTCCCTTCCGCTTTTTCCCGCAGAGAAATCAGCCGCTTTTGGTAATTTTCTAGATTCACTTCCAGTGTCTGGATTTGATACAAAAAATTGCTTAGATGAATGCCATACCGCGATTGAACCCCCTGAGCTTTTTCTAGCATCTCCTGAATTTGATAGAGCTTCGGTCTTGTTTTGCTCGCCGCTTCTATTTCTTCCAAACGCCCTTGAATCGCGACAAAATCTTGTTGCAGTTGGGCTTTTAAATACCGACTTTGACCATACGCCCACATGATTTTTGCCCGATAGCTAAACAAGCGCATCCACTCTTGGAAATTATATCTCGCCGCTTCTTTTGCCGCTCCAGCATTGGGATAAATGGCGATAATCACGTGATGATTGTCTTGAATTTCTTCAATCTTCGGCGGTGATTCGGATTCCGAGTTTTTCCCCAACTCTTGCAGTCGCAATTGGTAACGCCACAGTTCAACGATATAGCCGCCCTGAAATCGTCCTTCCCCGCACCAGTCCTGCTGCCAATTTCCATCGGGCATTAAGTTATTATAACAGGCTTTGGCAATTTCTTGCGGGCTTTTTTTCGCTGACGGGGGCAATTCCGCAGAAATCATCCAGGTTTGCCCGAGAGAGGGAGGAAGATGATGAATTTTTTCGGCGAGATAGCGTTGCAGCTTTTTCACGCAAAAGAGAGGATGAGGTTGGCTGGTATTTTTTACTGAAGTGTTGACCAACAGCCCGTAAGTATCCCCGAGGCGCACGGGATAGTAACATCCTTCTAACTCTTGTGAATTATCGACAAATCGCGCGATACCTTTTTTTTTGAGTAAGGGAACGTACTCGGCTTCAAAATCCCTGTCTTGTTTGAACAGATGGGCGTGTAAGTCGTTGGGTAGTTTGGCTTTAAAATAGGCTTGATTTTGCGCGATCGCCTGTTGGTTTTGCCCTAAACCATCGCGCAAGTCGTACAAATACAAATCCAGGGTTGGGTAAACGATTTGATTCATTTGATGCTGGGTGTTAATTTGAGTTTCTCGTTCTTAGGAGATGCCTGTAAACCTATAACCAGAGGTTCTGCCTCCATGTGCCGCGACCTCGGAATTAGTTTATCGTTAGCAGCATGAGTTGGGAACGCACAACCAGAGTTTTGGCCTTAGTGTGCCTCTCCCTCCCCCGATAATTACCGGGTTTTAATTGCCAGTAATATCATCAAAAAAACCGCTGTTGTAAAAATTGCCAAACCCGCTGAATTCCGCTAATTTTTTTAGAAGTTTGAACGGGATTGGGAGTAGATAAAACCTGAATTGCCGCGTTGAGAATTTCTTGACTGTTAACATCCGGTTCGAGTTCGGGGTTATCTTCCGTTGCCAAATCGATAAAGTGACTAAAATCTGTCGGTTCATGGATAGAGTTCGGTATTTCGCGCCCTAACTCCGCCTGAGTTGGCAGCAGGTTGGGCGGAAAGTTGCCATTGCGCTCCTGAATGTCTGTGAGGAATTCTTGATATAATGACCGCAAGTCCGGATTGCCCTCCAGAATTGCCATTAGATCCGGTTCGATGATATCCTCCCAAGTGTCGGGGGAGTACATCAGTTGTTCGCCGATATCGACCAAAGCGGTACTTTCGTCTTCAGTGAGGGGCACCTCCAGACGATTCAGCGCCAGTAACAGGGAAAGTAAACTATTGTTAAGAGAGGTGGTCATAGGACACAGAGGTGGTTTATAGTGGGAAAATCAATATTTTATTGTACTGCGTTGGGGGCATGATAGCCATGCAGCGAGAAGCGTTAGCGATCGGGATTAATCGCTATCCTTTTTTGAAGGATAGGCAGAGGAAACTGACCAAGCATCTCACCACACCGGCAGGGGATGCGGAAGCGATCGCACGACTGCTGGAAAAACATGGAGACTTCCACGTGGAACGGTTTCCGAAAAAATGGAGCGAGGGGGCGTGGCAAGTGGATCCACAGCCGCGCCTACGGTATCCACGCCAAAACTGGACTGTAGAGCATTTACAAAATGCCATTACCCAGTTGTTTCATCCGCCAAAAGAAGATTCACCGCAAACGGCGCTGCTGTTTTTTGCCGGTCATGGGTTGCGAAAACGGGAATCCGGGAGTGAGGTTTTTTTGGCAACCAGTGATGTAGTTGAGGAAAAAGGACGGTTGGGGATTTCCCTGCAGTGGTTGCGGGAATTGTTAGAAAACAGTCCGGTGAGACAGCAGATCGTGTGGTTGGATTGCTGTTTTGGCGGGGAATTGTTCCATTTTGCAGAAGCAGAGCTGGGCATTAACGGGGAAACGCGCGATCGCTTTTTTATTACCGCATCCCGCTCGGACGAGCCAGCACATCCAGAATGGAGCGGAGAACATGGGGTGCTGAGTGGGGCGCTGTTGCAGGCACTTGACCCGACCCAGAAAGCGGATGGTTTGGTGACGAATTATAGTTTAGCGCATGACATCGAGAGTTATATCGAGAGCCAACGGCAATCGGCACAGCAGGGTCAGTGCCCAGTGTGTAAAAACTGGGGCGGGTTAATTACTCTCACGAAAACAAGGGAAAACCCCGATCCACCGATATCATCATCCTACAATCCACGAGATTATCAAGACTTCTATGGAAGGCAGGGCGAATTGGAGCAGCTTGAAACTTTAGTTCAGGCATCCCGCGTTCTAGTAATGTGGGGCGAATCGGGAGTGGGAAAAACTTATTTAGCAGCGCAACTTGCAAAGCAATTCAATGGAAGGTACAAAGTGTGTTGGCTAGAAGATAAAGAGGAAGGCTTTTCCTTGGATGAACTACTCTTACAGGTCAACGACTTTTTCAAGAACAATCGGGAGTATGGCTTTGACAACACTTATGCGGAAGATAAAATTAAAAATATCGACAAGAGCAACAGATTAGTGGAATTTCTCTCCCAACGGGAAAGCCCCTATGCTTTTTTCCTAGATGGATTTCAGCGAGCTAAGCATCAAGAATTTCTTCCTCTAATTAGTAGATTTACCACCACAAAATCTTGCCATAAAATCATATTAATTGACCATGCTCCAGAAAGATCGTTAGGCCCCTTACTGGCTGGGCAAGTGAAACAATTCCCAGTTAAGGGATTTCAACGCTCAGAAGCAGTTGAATATATCGATCGAGAATGCCAAGAAACAGGCTACTGCTCGCCATCGGATATCGATGCAATTTTTGAAAAGACATCAGGGCATCCGTTAGCTATCAATCTGATTATCCAGTATCGCCGTTTACTGGGGGTACCAATGAAAACGGTGCTGGATCGTCTTGTAGAGTATGACCAACGGTATGGAAAAGAGCTAAGTAAAAGACTCTTAGAAAATGTTAAAGTCCATCTGAATGAAGAGGAACAACAAGCTTTGATGCGTCTATCGGTGTTTCGGACTCCGGTTCAACGTTCAGCGTGGTCGTATTTGGATATTTCAGAGCCTGTGGGAGACTCCCTATTGCACAACCGCTTGCTAGCCCGAATGGAGGGAGATCGGTTTCAGATGCATCCCTTAATTGCCGAGTTTTGGCGTCAAGAACCGTCTTCCGATGAAATGCTGACCTGGAGGCACAAACAAGCTGCTCTTTATTACTGGAATTTGGCAATTCAAGGTCAGTTAGAAAGCTTAGATCGTTTTATTTATCTCGAATCCTATCACCACTGGCGGGAAAGTCGAGATGAGGAAAAGGCAGCGCAAGTGGTCAACGAGCTAGTGAGTCGCATCCACGAAAAAGAAAGGCTTCCTTCAGAACGATTACTCGGATTAACATCATGGCTTCTTAGTCTTCCAGATAATGTTGTTAAGGGTAAACCCTGGCTGTTGCTAGAAAAAGGCCGCAAGCTAGAGAAACAGTTTCGTCATCAAGACGCTGAAAAGCTTTTTCAGCAAGCTTCCGATGAATTTAAGGGAGAGAATCCTAATCCACTCGGCGCTTCTGTTGCCTTGTTTTATGTAGGAAAAATGCGCGCGCTGAGGGAAGATCCGGAAGCGGCTTTGCAAGCTTTGCACTTTGTTTTGGACATGGCAGTCCAGAGAGACGATATTCCGATGCAAATCAGGACGTTAGGCAAAATGATTGGCTGCTATAACGATATTGGGAACCGTCGTGAAGCTGAAGAGGCTGCAACCGTTGCTGAAAAGTTAGCGGATCGGATTGACGATCGCTTGGGTTTAGCTTGGCTCTTATATCGCAAAGGGAGTATTGAGCGACATCAAAGCAATTACTCAAAAGCCGAGAAATTATTTGGAAAGAGTGCGGAGAGCTTCGAGGAGTTGAAAGATGTCTATAGGCAGTCGAAATCCTTGTCTCGTTTGGGGATTTGCCAAAAATTCCAGGGCAAATTTGAAGAAGCGATTGTCAGTCTAGAACGGGCAATCAAGCTTAAGGAAGCGATTCGCGATCGCCACGGCTTGGCTCGCGATCGGGATTATTTAGCAGACATATATACCATACTAGGTAACTTTTCAGAAGCGGAAAGCCTTTACATCGAGTCCTTGAAGATAAAGGAAGGAGATAATAATAAGAGCGACCCTGACTTATACGGACAAATTAAAACTTGTAACAATTTGGCCAGATTGAATTTATCGAAAGGTCGTCTAGACAAAGCGGAACATTTTATTCAAGAATCAGCGAAACGAATCGAAAAACATAACCAAGAGTATAGCGTCAATGGAGCAATTGGCCTCAACGGAGCGAGATTAATGATTCAAGGAGATCTTGAATATAGTCGAGGTCAATATAAGCGTTCGTTAGAATCTTATGAAGAAGCGGCTACTTGTTTCACCTCGCCGCATCCAGAAGTTCATAACAGCTATTCCCGGGTGGTATGGAGTAGAGGCCGTACCTATCTGGCTATGGCAAATATGACAGGTGCAAAAGAATATCTTCAACAATCTCTGGAGAATTTCAAAACATACAAGATGGAGTACCATCAGGCACTTGCCCTTACCTATTTGGCAAGATGCGAGGTTTGGGAAGATTCCGACCGAGCAGACGCTTGCGATCGGGAAGCACGGGAAATTGCTAGCAGAATAAACTCTAATTCACTTCTCGCCGTTTGTCTTGAAACGCAAGCATTGTTAGCACAACATAAGCTGTTGCCAACCTTAGACCAAAGCATCGAAGAAACCGAAAAGGTAATTCATCCAATTTTACAGTATTTTGATGAGGCTAAAGCCAGGTGTTCGGAACAGCAATTTTTAGATATTGCTAGATTAAAGAACGACAAAATACTATGGCAGCTAGCTGTAAAATACTTCTGTCAAAAACCCATTCATCCAGAGGATGCTTATGGTCTGTTAAAAAAAGAAGAATTGGCTCCAGATATTCTTCGTCTTGAATTGCTTAATGTTAAATATTTGATTTCTAGCTGCCCTCTATCCTCCTGGTCTAATTTTATTGTCCATAAACTAGCAGAGTACGCTCGGGACGTTCTTTGTCCATTGGCGGTGCGATTTGGATTTAACCAGTTGCGAGAAGAGTTGGAAGAATTGGCTTTTGCCTTTTTGGAACCCGACGATTATGAGGAGATTGAGCGCAGGATAAAAAGCCGATTTTCTAACCAGGACTGCTTCCTAGAAAAATTGACTGAAGAACTTAAAGACGAACTAGAAGAAGCTACAATAGATGCGGAACTTCAGGCTAGAATTAAAAGCAATTACAGCATCTATAAAAAAATGAAGGCTCGTCAAGTTTCTTTAGAACAAATTTTGGACATTGTGGGAGTGCGGATTATTACTAAAACCGAAAGTGAATGTTACCAAGCGCTGGCGGTAGTTCAGAAGATGGGATCGTTTTTCCAAGGTGAAGGCATTCTGACGGAAAGCCTACGCGATTATATTAAAAACCCCAAAAAAGCTACTGGATATCAATCGATTCATGTTAACATTCAATACGGAGAACCCGAACCACAAATTGTAGAATTTCAAATCAGAACGCAAACAATGCACTGGGCAGCAGAATATGGTATCAGTGTATTGGGATTAGATAGCTCCGCTCATCGTCATTACAAAGAACCAGCACATTATGCCCGACTGTCATCGCAGCACGACTACGAACAAGCGCAGCGAAAACGAGTACATCTATCAGTAGAATGCGAAGCCGACTGTGTTGAAAAAATTGGCAATTTACTTCAAAAGGGACAATTAAAACTAGATCGGGTAGTCGGCGTCGATCGAGCAGAAAATCGGCGAATTATTTTGCTGTTGGAAATGGTTGGAAAAAGACAAAACTCTTCTGCATATCAACCGGGTGAAATAGAAGCAGCGACCCGTAAACTGGTCGATCGCTTAACTCAAATCAATGGCGAAGTTAAAGTAAAAATATTGAATTTCCAAGGACAAAAGCGAACCAGCAATATACCGTTGGCCGAAAAACAGAAAATCATCCAAAACCTTACGGAAAAATCCAGTCAAGAGGAGAACTACATTTATGTATTCACACCAAAAGGAGATGTGAAAAAAATATTGAAAGCCGAGGAATTGAAAAAAACAACAGCAGAGGAATTGAAAAAAACAACAGCAGTTGATTTTGCGTATAAGATACACGAGGAGGTGGGCAACCACTGTACTGGTGCGAAAGTTAATGGAAAAATGGTTAAACTCCACACGCCGCTTCAGAATGGCGATATTGTGGAAATCATCACTGATAAAAATGGCCATCCGAGTTTAGACTGGCTGAAGTTTGTGATTACACCTACAGCCAAAAGTCGGATTCGGCGATGGTATAGGCGAGTCCATCGGCAAGAAAATATTGCCACAGGTCGAGAAAAGCTACAAAAAGAGCTGGGTAAAAATGGGTTCACATCCCTGCTCGAGTCTGAGGAAATGCAAACAGTAGCGAAGCAATGTAATTATCACAGCGTTGACGATCTACTTGCTGCCTTAGGATATGGAGATCTATCTCTTAACTCTGTGGTTAATCGCATCCGAGAAGCGACACAAATTCAACCAACTCAACCAAACGGGGCAGAAACTTCTGACCCTCAATTCCCTCATTCTGGAACATCCGGGAGGCGAAATACTTTAGACTCATCAGCCATTGTGGGAATAGAAGGAATGCCCTATCGTCTTGCAGGTTGTTGCAACCCGGTTCCAGGTCAACCCATTATTGGCATTGTTACTCGTGGTGGGGATAGAGCTATTGCGATCCACACTCAAGCATGCGCTCGAGCTAAAAATGTGTCAAAGGAACAAGTGATGCCTGTGGAATGGAATAAAGAACACAACCAGAAATACACTACTTGGATTGAAGTTGAAGTGATAGATCGACCGGGAGAACTTAACAAGATCGCAAATATTTTAGCGGAAGACAATATTAATATCCAAAATTTGCGGGCTTTAGACAGGAGATCGGACTCGGGTAAGGCTACGGCTCTCATTCCCTTATGTATTGAAGTTAATGATGTAAAACAACTCGATCGCGTATTATCGCGAATGAAAAAACTGGAAAGCTGTTTGAGTGTAAAGCGTCAACGAGTTGACTGATGCTCGCGAAGAAAAGGGGTTTTTTGAGTGAATCAGAGGATATTGACATCCACTGACAAGAAAACCAGGAACCTGCAAAAAAATTATTAGCTGGAGAATAAATGCGATCGCGCTTTTGACTGGAGAACTGCGATCGCGCTTGTGAGAAAAATCCCATTGAGGGCAGGGCAAAGCATTGCCTTGTTGTTCCTACGGGGTAAAAACAGCCGTTTTATATTCAACGTAAAACCATAGCAGGAACAACAATGAGTTTCGAGTAGGCAAACAATCAGAAGCGGAGGCACGATTTCAATCCCCCACCACCGCTCACCACAGAGGATTCACTGCGTCAATCGGGGGCGGTGAAAAACTGATGACGTAGGTAGGGCTATAGCCCCGCCTACTCACTTATCCTTACTGTTTCACTTGAATCCCGATCGCGATTAAATTCACCAAATCTGCCATTAAATCCAATTCTGTCGGTTCCCACTCTCTCGCCTGGGGGTGATGAACTTCCATCGCCCCCCACAACTGCGGGGTCTTGTGGCGACGAGTGAAAATCGGAGCCACGATCGCCGCTTTGATCTGGTGTTTTTCGCTGAATTTGCGCGCCTTCTCGGGCACCTGTGGATCTGCAGTATCGGCGATCGCGATAATTTTCCCCGCCTGAAACTCCCTTTTATACTCTGCAAACCACCCCAAACAAGGCTCTAAGTCATCCAGACAGAATTGCACGCAAAAATTTTCCTCAGTTTGGCGGCCCACAAGGGTCAAACTGCCACTTTTATGGTATAATGCCACAAACTCTACCCCCAAACACTGGGCGATGTCTGGCATCGAGCTACCAAGCACATCCTCGAGCAACTCCTCGCCGCTCAATCGGCGCAACATGCCGCGCAACAGCAGCTCTCGGGCGGTTTGTTGGCGAAAGGCGCGCGCCATGTAGGTAACTTTGTGCTGTTGTCGATGGGTTTCCAGCAGGCGACTGACGCGCTGACGCAACACCGCCCAGTGAATCGGTTTGGTGATATAATCGGTAGCACCGGCTTCAAAGGCGCGATCGACCGCTTCGCGATCGTCGAGGACGGTAATCATCAGCACCGGGATATCTTTTCCCTGGGGGAGACTCCGCAACCGACTACAGCAGGTGAAGCCATCCATCCCCGGCATCACCCCATCTAACAATACCATATCGGGACGCATCCGGAGGAATTCAGCCACCCCCCCTTCGCCATTTTTCGCCTCTACCAATTGATAGCCTTGTTCCTGCAAAGCAAGACGCAGGAGCGATCGCAGTTCATCGTCATCATTTACCACCAAAATTAAAGGCGTAACCGATTTATCATCAGCCATCATACTTCACTCTCTTTCAGTTAAAGTTCTAACGCTGGTTTTACTTTCTCATATTCCACTACCCAGTTCCATCTACCTTTTGGATTGCATTGGGGTAAAAATTGGGCGGGCGGAGATTCGCGGGTAACTCTCACCCCCTGCATTTGCAGTATTTCCAGAAGAGCCATCAGAACCGCATCCCGTGAAGGTACCGCCTCAACGGCTTTCCAACCATTCTTTGTCAAATCCTCGCCGCCTTGTCACAACCTCAGCAGTACCTCTTGCTGATTTACCGGACTATTTATAGGTATAAAAAACGCCGAACGACCTGTTGTGAGATTTTTGCCATCCTGAACGTTACGCAAGGCGTAAAAAAGCCCCAAAATTGACAATTTGTTTGGCTATTTTTTCCAGTAGCAGCCTCTTTAACAACTTCATAATAATTTCGATGGCTGATTTTATTCTAACCAGTGGAAAGAAAATTTTCCGCGATAGTAGCTGGCGATCGCCGTTGCCAAATCGCCCTTACCAGGGCACGCCAATCATCGTAAATCCCGCCCAATAATAGGGATGAGAAAGATTGTCGCTCTCTGCTTCATGCAGTTCTGGGGGCAAAGGGACTTCCTCCCCTCTTTCGGTGAGGAGTTCGCCTTCTTTTAACCTGACTTTGCCCTGAATTAAAGCAAGCTGAGCTTGTCGCAGGGCTTCGGCTTTAATTATCGAGCGATCGCTTTCCACTGAAGTTCTTAAGGTGGCGTAAAATTCACTCATCAGCGCCAAGGTGCCCGCATCGCTAACATACCACAAACTCGCGAGGGCTGAGGGCACGCCACTGTGAATCGCCAAACCCGCAAACCCCATTTCTGCTTCTACATTTCCCAACGCCGTATTGCAAGCACTCAGCACCAACA
Source organism: Phormidium sp. CCY1219 (assembly GCF_035615515.1). Lineage (GTDB taxonomy): Bacteria > Cyanobacteriota > Cyanobacteriia > Cyanobacteriales > Laspinemataceae > CCY1219. The sequence goes on along the minus strand of NZ_JAJENT010000407.1, from coordinate 1,676 downwards.
GACCCACCGAACTATCCTCGAAGCGGATCTGGTTCATCGCATCTAAAAACAGTTTTTCATCCCAAAACTGAATGTAGGAATTGTGCGGTTTTCCCGGTAAGAAATCCGCATGAGTTGCCAGGTGGACGATGGCATATTGTCCTTGCTGAAGTTGCGATCGCAGGTTGTCTAAAGTAAAAGCGCGATTGAGAAATATTTCTCCGTTGAATAACTGATTGGCAATGGTATTTAATTCCACGGGCACGGCGGGCAAGGGATTTAACTCTTGGAAAATTGACGCCCCCATTGCCAATACATCAGAACTAGTCAAGGGGTTCGTTTCCACATCGATCATATTAAAAGCTGGAATCAATCCAATGCTATAGTTTTCCACGAGAAACTTGTCCCCATCATGCAATGCAGCAAAGGGCAGCGATCGCAATCCACCCCCCACGCAAAATATCAAGGTGGCAATATTCTGTTCTTTTAATTTCGATTCTAACGGTGCGATCGCCCAGTTATAGAGTCCCTGCGCCGCACTTAAATAAGAGGTGCTATTTCGCTTGATGGGATTGGTGATTTCCCCGCGCAATTCTGCGATTAAATCCACCAGCGCCGCCCGGTTGGCATCGGGTACGCTATGGTGCATAAATTCCCCATCTGGCGTCACCAATACCACTTCCAGGCGATCGGATTGCGGAATCATATAAATTAGCGCCGGGTTTTTCCCGGTTTTTCGCCCCATCAGCGCTAGCGCATCGCCAATTTCATCTCCTAATGTGGTGACTTCAGACAAATTTCTGTCAAAGTAATTTTCGTAGTTTTTTTCCCAATCGCGTTCGAGTTGAGTAATCGCCTCGGAAAAATTTCCCAGCTCTATATGTTCTCTGACGTCTTGTTTGTGCCCGATCGCGATACCTGGTGAAGGGCGTTTTCCCCCGGGCGGGACTAAGTAATTTTTCCCAACGGGATTCGGGGCAGTTATCCCCTGAGAAATATTACTCAGCTCCATAGGCTCTTTTGCTTCTATTTCTACGCCATTTTCTAGTCTTGTTGGGGTGTTTGGCATCTGAGAAAAATTGCCATTGGTTTCCTTAGCCGCAATCGAGGATCCGGAGGCGATCGCACTTAACCCAAATAAGACTAACGGAAAAATGAATAGTTTTTTAGAGAAAAATAATGTTCCTTTCGATATTAATTTCATTTGGCTTGGTTCTCCCTTCGCAATTTAATTGTTGTCCCCGATCCTTTTCACTATAGCGGTTCTCAAGGCAATCGCCGGATTGATTGCTTTATTGTTATTATTTTATCGCCACGTCACTTTTTGCAAGTTGGCGATTGACTATAATTAATTACTAACTTTTTTAAAACAATCTTGACAATTATTCATTGCAAATTGTGGATTGTTATCTGGCAAGACCCTATCCAGGCTCTTCCAGGAGTCGGTCATTTATCGCTTTCGGAAAATATATAGGAGCAAATACAGGCCCTCGCATTAACAAAAATTCATAATGTCATCAGTCGGTGACATTATGAATGTGTTCTAAATCACATTTTCCTGAAAAAAAATCACAATTTTTTAATGTTTTCTGTCACAATGGAAGAAAGACATGCAAGGCATAGTCAGCACCCCGCTCTAAAGAGACGGGGCTTCTAGCCCCTGACTTTAGGTAGCTGACCAGCCTAAGCCCTACGAG
>NZ_JAJENT010000406.1:0-24889 GCF_035615515.1 Phormidium sp. CCY1219 | reverse complement strand
GGTAAGGGGGGGATACGAGGTAAAAATCATTCCTTTGTCCCCCCCCTTTCCAAGGGGGGTAAGGGGGGGATACGAGGGGGACGGGAGGGGAATCCTAACGGTTTCGTGGTTGAAAAAACTCTGCTACAAATTGACGATCGCTTGCCTCACATAAAAAATCAAAAGGGGCGATCGCATTGAGAGATATGGTATGGTGGGCAAATTTTGTGAGGCTTAAAAATTGTCCGTTCACAAGTTAGCTTTGCCCACCCGACAAAAGAGCGGCTGGAATTAATTTGTAATGGGGAAGAAATTCTCCTCATGCAGAAACAATCCAATGATGTACCCATGAACACCACATGGAGAATGTTTAAGGGATCGAGATATTATTCCCTGTACTGATGAGGAGAATGGAGAGTAGGCATTGCTCTTTTCCCTATCTTGTCTCATTGAGTTGATTGGGGGGATCGATGCGGTTGGCCAGGGTCGCCACGACCACCATAGGTAAACCAATCAGGAAACAGATGCCCCATTGTTGCAGGTTCAGGGGGGCGGTAGAGAACAGATTGTTCATAAAGCCAACTTGACTAAAGATCATCTGTAAAACCATCGTCACGGCGATGCCAATCCAAACCACGGGGGCTGGGGCGACCTCCACGGCGTGGCCTCGGAGTTTATGCCCGAGGCTGATGCCAATCTGACTCAAACTGATTAAGTAGAAAACGCGGCCAAAGACCAGGGCTTGAATAGCCATAGTGCGGGCGAGGGCTTCGGTGTTTCCCTGTGCGCCTGCATCCCAGCCTTTAACCCACTCAAACACACCAAAGATAAGAATCCAGTTAAACAGGGAAATCAGCACAATCCGCTGTAGGAGGCATTTGTTTAACAGGGGACGGTTTGGGGAGAGGGGAGGCTGTTCCATCACCTGCTTGGATTTGGGTTCAAAGGCGAGGGGAACGGTCATGGCGATGGAGTTGATCATATTAAGCCACAACACTTGTAAGGAGAGAATGGGTAACAGGCGATCGAGGAGAACGCTGATGACAATGGTCATAGATTCGCCCCCATTGACGGGCAAGATAAAAGCGATCGCCTTAATTAAGTTGCGATAGACGGTGCGCCCTTCCTCAACAGCGGCCTCAATGGAGGCGAAGTTATCATCTGTCAGCACCATGTCCGAGGCTTCTTTGGCAACTTCCGTTCCCGTTTGGCCCATCGCCACCCCAATATCCGCTTGTTTGAGGGCTGGGGCATCATTCACCCCATCACCGGTCATGGCCACGATATCCCCTTGAGATTGCAGGGCTTCCACCAGGCGTAATTTCTGTTCTGGGGCCACGCGGGCAAAGACAACACCATCTTCCGCTGCTCGCACAAAATCATCTGGAGACATCTCCCCCAGTTCCGCCCCGGTGAAGGCGATGACCTCTCCCGTGCGTTTGAGGCGCATTTGGGCGGCGATCGCACTGGCGGTCACTTTGTGGTCTCCGGTAATCATTTTGACGCGAATTCCGGCGTTTTGACAGGCTTCCACAGCCCGGATCGCCTCCTGACGTGGCGGGTCAATCATGCCCTGTAAACCCAGGAAGACTAAGCCCTCGGCCACATCCTCATGGTCAACCTGAGACCGGGAGGGGGTTTTACGAGCCAGGGCTAAAACTCGTAAGCCGGAACTAGCCATGTTTTCCGCTTGATGATGAATCTCCTTCGCGTCGATGGGGTGGGGCTGTCCTTGGGCATCTAACATCTGGTCGCAACGAGAGACGATCGCCTCCACAGCTCCCTTCATATAAATCACGGCTTCGGTCTCATGTTGCCCCCGATGCAGGGTAGCCATATATTGATACTCGGACTCAAAGGGAATCACATCCTGACGGGGCAATTCGGCATTGAGTTGGGCTAGGGTAAATCCTGCTTTTCGACTGCTGACCAGTAATGCCCCCTCTGTAGGGTCTCCCACCACTTTCCAGCGGTCATCCTCTAAGGCTAAATGGGAGTCATTACAGAGTAATCCCGCTCGCAGACAGTCTCGGAGGGTCGGATGTTGGTCTAAGTCAATGGCTTGATTATCGTGACAGATGTCCCCCTCGGGAGTGTATCCGGTCCCGAGAACTTGGTAAGGTTGTCCCCCTGCATAAATCTCTTGCACGGTCATCTGGTTTTCCGTCAGGGTTCCGGTTTTGTCGGAACAGATGACCGTAGCACTACCGAGGGTTTCCACGGCGGGTAACTTGCGGATGATAGCATGACGACTGGCCATGCGAGATACGCCAATCGCCAGGGCCACAGTGACAACGGCGGGGAGTCCTTCGGGGATGGCACTGACGGCGAGGGCGATGGTGGCTTCAAAGACTTTGTTAATGCTCTCGGCGGTGAAGTCCTCAGCATAGCCTAAGCCCACCGCTAGGGTGAGGGCCGCTACCCCTAAGATAATATAGAGCAGTTGGCGGCTGAATTTGTCAAATTTCCGGGTTAGGGGGGTGATGAGGTTGGTTTGTTTCTCCATCAATTGGGAGAGACGCCCGGTTTCTGTGTCTTTGGCGATCGCGACTACCAGACCCAAGCCCTGACCCGAGGTGACAAAACTCCCCGCATAGGCCATACAGCGGCGATCGGCCAGGGGGGCTTTCTCCTCCACCGGTTGCATCTGTTTCTCCACAGCAGTGGATTCTCCCGTTAACCCGGATTCATTGACTTGTAGGTTTTTCGTCTCCACTAAGCGCAGATCCGCCGGCACTTTATCCCCAGAAGTGAGGATGACTAAATCTCCCGGGACAATCTCCGAGGAGGGAACTTGTCGTTTTTCCCCATCTCGATAGAGGGTCGCTTCGGTTTCGATGGATGAGGAAAGGGCAGCAATAGCATTTTCAGCTTTAGTTTCTTGTGCAAAACTGACGATCGCATTAATCAATACCACCCCCCAAATCACCCAACCATTAGCACTTCCCCATCCTTCTTCTGATAACAAGAATTTCATTGCGCCGGCAATGATTAAGATATAGAGTAACGGTTGATTAAACTGCTCTATAAATCTTAGGAGGGGACTTTTGCCTGCCTTTCCTTCAAGGCGATTGGGACCAAACTCGGCCTGGCGTTTTTCAAATTCAGCTTGAGTTAAGCCACTCTTGGGATTAACGCCCAGTTGGGCTGCTGTTCGCTCGATGGAAAGAGCGTGCCAGTCAGTCCGCTTTGAACTGCGATTTTCATCACTCATGGGTCTAATCTTCCATTCAAAAGGTTAATTACAACAACGGTCTAGTTTTCGGTTAAGGTTTGGTTTAATAAGCCACGCTGTTTGTCATGTGAAAAACAACCGTGGGGAAACCCCCTGCCTTCTTTAGGCCGGGGAGGACGCGCAATATGGCTCTGTTTCATTTTACAGGTTTAGCGTCCTTTCTGCTCTTTTGTTTAGACTGCCATCAAGGGCAATATGACAGTAGGTTGGGTAGAGCGACAGGGAAACCCAGCAGTTGAAGCGAGTCCTCATGTGTGTGACTACCGAGGGTCGCCAATCAACACCAAAAGCGACCAGAACGGGGAAGTGGTTGGCAAAATTGTCCGAAGCATTGCTCCCGCGTACAGCGATCGAGAATGTTCGGCTTGTGGTAAAGAAAGCCAAACTCACCCATAACTGTCGCCATTACCCTTTCAGTGAGTAAATCCCACAGTTTCAGGGGGTTATCCCAGGATGCACAAACCGCTTGGTTGCCATAGGAAATGGGCAAGCAGGAATGAGCAATCGAGCATTAGCATTTGAAAATTGTCAATTAAAAATGTGCAGTTTACCGCTTCCGGTTCCCTTCCCGGTGGCTGTCCAGCAAAAATATAGTTAGTAATATAGTTGTTATGTAGGGAACATAAGCAAGCAAAAAATGTTCGATTTGGTTCCATAGCGGTTATCAACCCAGAGGTTTGATATGCTGTCTGTAGGAATCGATGTAAAAAAATTAGCCCGCGTAGGCGGACTTGGCTCAGCGTAGGCGGATTTCGCTTGCACGGGGGCGATTTCAATCCCCGGCGCACGATGGAACTATCCACGGGAGATGAGATGAGGGGTCACGCAGGGAGCGAATGAGGGGAGGGGAGTCTCGGGAGGGGCGTTCCCCCCGGGGGGGAACGAGGTATGCGGACATCATCGGCGGGGGAATTAGGATTCCGAGTCGCCGAGAATTTGCAGGCGGATCGTGCGATCGCTTTCTTCCCCGAGTTGCACTTCGATCGCTTGACCGGCGAGGCGATCGAGACAAGTGAGCAGCAATCTCAAATTCGGGGTACTCGCGCCGGTATCCACATAGAGGCGATCGCTCAGACTCCCGAGACGCCGCCAGGTGGTGTACAATTTGGCCACGGTTTGTTCCAATTGGGCCGCTTGTTTGACCATATCGGCGGCGGTATTGAGACAACCGACGCGCAAGGCTTCTTCTAGGGCCATTTCCAAATCTACGGAACTGTGGGCGATCGCCTGAACCTGGGCCGCCGCATCTAAATACTTCGATAGGTTGCGCGCGTCGGAGGTTAACTGTTTGACCGTATCCACATCGGGATTAAACGCCGCTTCCTCTCGGATCGACCCTTGGTGGGAGTCGGGCAATTTTTCCATTTCCCGCACCAAAGGAGCCAAATACCGGGGGGGTAAAGAACCGGAGGTGGCTTTTTCCTTCACTTCTTCGGGCAATAATTCCGAAGTCATGGCGGTCCATTCGTCGGAGAGTTGGCGAACTTCGCGCCGGGTGATGCGATCGCCATCCTGCGCCGCCTTCGACACCATTTCCTGCACTTCCGGCGCAGATTTGGCGGTTTCGAGAAAGGCGCGCTTGCTAAACTTATTAATCGTGTCCGGGTCGAGGTGTCCCTGTTGCAACAGGGTATCGGCACTGTTTGCCAGTTCGATCAGGGAATATGCCTGACTTTTACTGATTTCCCGGTCTTTGAGCCAGTTGAGAAAGCCCCGACCTCGACCTTCGCCGCCGATTTTCTCGCGATCGCGAACCGCCCTTAAAATTCGACCGCGCCAAATATCGGTTTGCAGGTCGAAATGGTCGCATACCTTCCACGCATTATCAACCTGCTGCTCGAATTCCACCTCTTCGATGTCCTCATCTTCGGGATCCGGGAGGTGAAAATTCAGCTCGGTGATGCCCTCTAGGGCGGCGGCTAGTTCTGTGGGAGATTCAGGTCGTTGAACCATTGGGAGCAGCTTTTCATCTGTGGGCAATAGCCGATTATGGCACGATTTCGGTATGGTAGAGCCATCCCCTGCGGTTGTCTCGCCGCGATCGGCAGCCATACCGCAGCAGCAAACAGCCATAATACACCCATCCACCCTCGCAATCAACCCTCTATCGGTTCTATGTCTCGAGACTTTTCTCGCCAAAATCTTCGCGGGCGCTCTTTTAAAAGCCAAGACCTCAGCGGTGCCAATTTTCAGGGTGCCCAAATTCAAGGGACCAACTTTACCCGCGCCAACCTCACCGGTGCGGATTTCAGCCACACCAAAGCCGGTCTCAAACCCCTGTGGGCGATCGCCCTGGTGGTTCTCTGCGCCTTGGTCTCTCTCACCTCTGGGTTTATCTCCGCCTTTGCCGGCGATTATATCCAAAGCTTGCTCACCAGTCAGCAAGTCTTTTCTGTAGGCGTCGGTTTGGTCATTATTATCCTATTGGGCGTACTGGCGCGCTTCATCGTCAAGCATGGGCTGGAAGTGGAGGTGAAGCGGGTGGCTGCTGTGGCCATTCTCATCGCCTTGGTAGGCGGCGCGATCGCGGTGGCGATGGATTCGGGAGATGTCAGCGGCGCGATCGCGGTACTCTGTGCGGTTATTTCCACTGCCGCTGTTGCTGTGGCGGGGATTTGCGCCCGCTCTACAGTGGGCATCGCCGGGATACTGACCTTCGCGATCGTGCCCGTGGTGGGAGGCTTTTTTATCCAAAGTGCGGGCAGTTGGATTGGCAGCTTGCTCCTCGCCGCCGCCGCTGCTTTCATTACCCAAAAAGCCGCTAGGGGCTATCAGCGCTATACCATCATCCGCGAGTTAGGCGTCGCCATTGCCGCTTGGGGGGGCACTCGCTTCCACAAAGCTAATCTCACTCAAGCTAATTTCACCGGCGCAACTATCCAAAATGCCGATTTCAATAAAGCCATTCTCGCCGATACCTGTTGGAATGAGGCGGAAAAGCTGATGCTCGCCCGTTTCGATGAAACTCAATTAACCGAGTCCGATGAGGAGGAATAGCCCTGGTTTTCGGGTGTAAAGCCGATCGCAAAACAAACGGAGAACCCCTCTCTGTTCAAGGGTTAAAGGATTATACCCGGTTAGGGCAATTGCTATGCAGGAACAATCGCCATTTAACTTGCAGGCTGGATATTTTATATATAATTTTTACCTCGATTCGAGGGTAGGGTGGAACCCACCACACCGGAAAGTCATGGTTGCAGTTGCCCTGTGGCATTTATGTTAAAATTGCGATCGCATTGAGGGCTATACTTGATAAATGCCATATTTGCCGAAAAAAATTTCCCCCAATCTACATAATATTTTAGGCAACCGGAATTGCTCTTATATCAACGCCTTGGCAAATTATACCATAGCCAGACAAGTGGTGCAAAAATTACTGCGCCAACCTGGACTATACCCCCTTCCGGGCATGGCTATGCGCTTGGCTTGCACGGGTGCGATCGCAGTGGCTACCCTTTTTTTTGACAGCCGGATTTGGTATGCGATCGCAGTGTATGTGATACAAGTCTGCTTTCGGATAGGCATTTACAGGCAAGAACCAAGCAGAGAGATTACTTTTGGTGAGTTGACGCTGAAAATTGAATGGGGATTTCGATTCGCACTTCGGTGCCTTCTCCCGGATGGGAAGAGACGCGCAAGTCGCCGCCGTGTTTTTCCACCACAATCGCACGGGCGACGGATAATCCCAACCCCGTGCCTTTGCCCACTGGTTTGGTGGTAAAAAACGGGTCGAATAGTTGATGCTTAATCGATGGCGGGATACCTAGCCCATTATCGGAAATTGCAATAACTACCCGGGCATTTTCGATGACCGATGTAGTAATTTTAATAAAACTAGGACAGCGTTGCAATTCCTCGGCGGTGAGTTCTTTTTGTCGCTGTTCGATCGCGTCAATTGCATTCGTCACAATATTCATAAACACTTGATTCAATTCTCTAGCGTAGCAGCACACTTGCGGCAAATCGCCATAGTCTTTAATTAGCTGAATCCCTGCATCCCCATCGCCTTTCTGGCAGCGATTTTGCACGATAATTAAGGTGCTGTCAAGCCCCTCGTGCAGGTTCACCTCTTTTAAATCCGATTCATCCAAACGGGAGAAAATTCGCAAAGCTTTGACGATTTCGCGAATCCGGGATGCGCCATCTTTCATCGAAGTCAGCAGTTTGGGAAAATCCTCTTTGAGGTAGTCGATTTCCACCTCTTCGAGTCGGTCTTGAATTTCCGGCTCGGGTGTGGGATAATACTCCTGATATAGCTCTAAAATCTCCAGCAAATCCGTGGCATATTCTTCAGCATAGGCTACATTGCCATAAATAAAGCTGGTGGGGTTGTTAATTTCGTGGGCAATTCCCGCCACTAATTGACCCAAGGCGGCCATTTTTTCGGTTTGAATTAGTTGGCTTTGGGTGGTTTGCAGGTGGTGGAGGGTTTCGGTGAGTTCCCGGGTACGATCGCGCACTTGGCTTTCCAGAGTGAGAGAATACTCCTCCAACTTCTCATTGACCATTTCCAACTGTTGGTTTGCCCGTTTTAACTGCCATTGATTGTGGGAATTTGCGGTTAAAATCGCCGATGCGGTTAAGGCGAAAAACGGGGAAAACACCGGGATAAGCCAACCGCCGAGAAAGGATACATAACCGCAAACCACCAGCAGAAAACTGGCGATCGCCACCACCGCGATCGCGCTACTCAAGCATTCCTGTTTCTGTAGCGGGTAGTTCTGCAGCAACAGCTTGGTGGCGATCGCACCAATTGCCGACCACAGGGCAATCCACCCCCACATCACCCAACGATTTGCCGCCTGCAGCATCCCCCGCCCCTGTAGCGCCCCACTGAGAATTTGGCTAGTGAGATTTGCATGAATTGCCACCCCGGGAGTCAGGGTAGGCGTGGCAAAAACCACACTATCGTAAGGCGTTTGAAAGCTATCTTTCAAACTCGGGGCAATCGTACCCACAAAGACGATGCGATCGCGCATCAAATCCGGCGGAATCCGATTTTCTAGCACATCAGTCAGAGAAATGGTAGCAAACTTGTCAATTCCGCCGCGAAAATTCAATAAAATCTGATATCCCCCGGTATCCGCCCCCAAATAATTCCCCTCATTTCCGGTGAGGGGAACGAACACCGCATCCCCCAATCTATAACTATTATTTTCTTCATCAACGCTCTCCAATTCAATCCCGCGATCGGCCAAATACATCAAGGCCAATTTTGCCCCCAACCCTTCGCGAAACTCTCCATTTCCGGTTCCGATTAAAATCAAAGCGCGGCGCACCTTACCATCCGCATCTAAAATTAAATCCGCCGCAGCCACTTGACCTAAATCGTTTAAAATGGGCGGGGGAGCAACGCCATTACCCCCCACCTTTTGAATGCCGATTAAATTGGGAGTGGATTCAAACACCTGCACCAATTGTGCATGTCCCGGTTCCACGGGCAAATCGCGATAGATATCCAATCCGATCGCCGCCGGTTCTTGGGCTTTTATATGTTGCAAGACCTGCGCCATCGCCCGATCGCTCATCGGCCATTGTCCGATATGGTTGATATCCGCCTCATCGATCGTGACAATAACAATGCGCGAGTCCGAAGTCTCTGGGGGGCGCAGATGAAAAAAGCGATCGAGACTGGCCCATTCGAGCAAGTGAAAAACCCCAGTAAAGCTACAGGCGACAGTCACCAACGTCACACTGGGCGCGATGAACAACACCCCTCGCCATGCCCGAAGTGTGGGATGTTGTCCCACACGTTCGGCGATCGGTCGGATTTGCTGCCAGATTTGCCCCATCATCGATTACAGTTGCGGTCCGAGAGGCGCAGTGGCGATCGCTTCGAGTCCCACCTGAGCTAACAAGTCTGCCAAATCCGCCGCCAGGGTAGGATTGGGCTGTGCTTGCAACTCCGAGACTAACACCGCCAGGGTATCGTACCAAATGCCCGATGCGGCATAAACCTCCGCCAATTCTGCTGGCGCGAGTGCGGAAATATCTCCCGTTGTGCGGGGCGGTTCCACCCGCTTCACCCATCCGGTAATCCGGTAACTATCCGGACCGAGCATTTCCCCTGCTTGCAGGGGAGCAAAAAACCACTGATAGTTTTCCCCAATTTCCAATTCCGGGGCGTCTTCCGGGAGGGTGAAGCTGACAATTCCCACTGGGTCGGAAATCGCCCGGGTGGTTTGATATACCGTTTCCCCGGAGGCAGTTTGTAGGCTAAAAAAGACCCGATTGGTGGCGCTGGCGGGCAGGTAAACGAAGAAGGTGGGACGGGCGATCGCGGTTCGTCCGATATTGGTTTCGGGAAGCACTGCGATCGGGGAGGGGAACTCATCGCGACGAGTTCCCCCAGAAACGGTGTTTTCCGGGGTATCTCCCCCCGGCGGTTTGAAGGTAACATCTCCGCGCGTCCCGCCGCCAATGGTGTTAACCGGTGCTTCTTCCCCCGGCGGTTTGAAGGTGATATCCCCGCGCGTCCCGCCCCCGGCGGTATTGCGGGGTGCTTCTTCTACAGGGGGTTGGAATCGCATTCTGGCACCGCGAGTGCCGCCCCCAGCGGTTTCGGCGGGGGCTTCATCGTTGGGCGGGATGAATTCCAAGCTGATTAAAGTGCCTCCACGGGAGGGTTGTCCCTCCGGTTTGGGGGTTAAACTGGCATTGGCGGCGTTAGTGCCTCCGATACCGATCGCCAGTACACTGGTAGCGGCGATCGCGACCCAATGTTTTCGGGTGTAATAATCTGTAATATTGGCGTTCACTATCCTGACCTCTCGATAACACGGTTGTGAAAACCCCGGTATTTTATAGCCAATTGCCCACTAATACAAATGGTGCCCAATAATAGGGCAGATTGTACGAGGAATCGTGCAATAGCTTAATTTGCGCTTGACGCAAAGCTTCCGCTTTGCTTACACCCCCCCCCGATCGCGCCAGTCGCGCGTAAAATTCGCTCATCAACAACGCGGTAGAGCGATCGCTCACGGACCACAGGGTGGCCAAGGTAGACCTGGCCCCGGATCGCAAGGCAAATCCGGCAATTCCTAAGGTCGCTCTTTCGTCTCCGGCGGCGGTTTGGCACGCACTCAATACCAATAAGTCAATCGGACGCAAACTGCCTTGTTGCCGATTTTCCAGCAATTGCGCGAATTCCTTCACATCGATCCGGTCGTCCCAGGTAAGCAAAAAGGTCTCTTCTGGGTTAGAACTAAATTGACCGTGAGTGGCCAGGTGAACCACCCGAAACCGATGACGGTCCATCTGTTTTTCCAAGGCGGTGCGGGTAAACTGGCCATCGAGCATCACCTCGGCATCTATGAACCCCTCAGAGGCGATCGCGGCAATTTGTTTCACTTCCGCTTGCACGCCGGGGAGGGAGGAAAAACCCTGGCGCGCTACCGTGAGTCCCCCGGCTAATACTTGCAGTTCTTTTCCCTCGAGACCTTCGGGAAAGAGCTGCAACCCCGGACTGAGTGCGATGCTGTATTTCTCGATTAAATAGCGTTCTCCATCATGCAGAGCCGCCATTGGCAGGTTTCGCAAGAACCCATCGAGGACGAACACGAGCGTTTTTATCTGGTTGGCTTCTAGGTCGGATTCGGCAGGTCCGATCAGCCAATCATAAACATGCTGGGATAATTGTATGCGCTCATTACTAGAATACCCGATATAGAGAGAAGAGTACAAGTTTTCCAGGATTTTTTCCAATTCGGGGCGCGGCAAAATTGTGGTATAATGCCGCAACGGTTGATTGGGAATCGACAGAATGACTTCTAAGCGATCGCGTAAAATAATCGGGTAAATCCCTGCCGCTTGCGGGTCGATTTCATCGATGGCGGCGGGTTTCACTTTGATGCAAGCATCGCGAAAAAAGTTATCCAATTCCTCCAATTGCAAGGCTTCCATTACTTCGCGCGCTTGGCGCAGATTCCCTTGGGAGGCATTGGGTTGCAGCAGCAAGCTGACGTATTCGCGATAAATCGGTTCGACGCTTTCGCTAAAGTTAAACTGCACCTCGGGATTGATGGCAACTAAATCGTTTCGCAAGGATTGCAAGGTGTCGAAGGCGTGACCGTAGGCGGCGATCGCCTCGGTGGTGTTTCCCTGCTGTTGCAAAATCCGACCCAACTGCCAGGAAGCGCGGGCAACAATATCCTCGGCATTGGCACTTTGCGCCATTGCCAACGCTTGTTGGGTGAGCTGTTTGGCTTCTTGCCATTGTTCTTCGCTGCTGTAGAGTTTGCCCAGTTGCCACAATGCGGCTGCTTCGGCGCGGCGATCGCGCAAGTCTCTCGCCTCTTGTACCGCCGAGGCTAATATATCAGCAGCAACAGTGGCAGACCATTGGGGTAATTCGTGCAGTTGTAACCCGGTAGTTTTGGACTCCAACCCCATCGCGCTATGAACGAAGTTCACCCGCGCATACACCGCCGCCCGCGAGGGAACTAACCGGGATAAATCCCCCTGAATTTCCGGTATTAAGGCGATCGCCTCGGGCAGGGTATCAGTTTCTACCAACAGGCTCAGTTCGTTCAGTTTCGCCTGTACCTCAAACAGAGTATCCCCGGCATTTTTCGCCGCTTCTCGATAGTATGCCAGGGCAATATTCGGTTTGTCCAAATCTCGGGCAATATTCCCAATACTCAACAAAATCACCCCAATTTTATCCCGGGCATGAAAGTCCTGGACAATCTCCCAACTTTGTTCTAAAATGGCTTTAGAACGTCGTATGTCGCCTATGGTTTGCAGAGCAATGCCTAAATTTGCCAATCCATCGGCTTTCAGCAGGGAATCCGGTTGCGTTTCCAGTTGCACTACTAAGGACTCTAACAAGGATTTTGCCTGTCGATATTGTCCCAAAGATTGCAAAGCAGTGGCTTGGTTGATTTGAGTGCCCAACTGGCCGATTTCATTGTCGGCGCGATCGTAGGCGGATTGCGCTTGTTTCCAGGTTTCTAAGGCAGTTTGCGCGTCCCCCATCGCCAGTTGTAAACTGCCTTGGGTATTTAAAGCTTGCCCCAAAATCGCCATTCCGCGCTTATCCAGGTTGTCCTGATTTTCCAGGATATTTAAACTCGATTGCACCCGGGAAGCAGCTTTTTCCCATTCCCCTAAATCTTGATAGGCAAAGGAGAGATAATTTAAGGTTAAGGCGTGATTGAACCTATCGCCTATCGCTTCATATTCCCGCGCGGTTTGTTCCCACAACATGGCGGCGTCAAACAGTCGCCCGCTGCGATACAGTTCTCGGGCGCGTTGCAAATTGCCATTGCTTGCGGAAGGTTCTGGCACAGAAGCGATCGCCCCTACCGGCAAATGCAATAATTCACTTGCGCCTGGATTTTCCCGGCAATTAGAACCCACCACCGATTCGGACGCAGCACAAATCATCGACCCAGGTGGGTGGGCATGGTTGGCGATCGCGGGCGAAGTGACCAATACGAACAGAAAGCTCAGGCAACCATACACCAATAAAAGACCGAGAGAATAGCCTTTTTTCTTGGCATTTTGGCGATATCTTAGGCGCTGGCGCGGGTGCTTTTCCATTGGGTTGTCGCTCTTAACCTGGATATTGAGATGACCGTGACAGGTGGCGCGATCGCAAATCCCTTGGCAGTGAATTTCACCCCCCGGTTAAGGATTCAATTAACTTTACCACAATTAAGCCTGATTTAATGGGTTTAACTATCACGAATTATCATCATTTTAACGGGAATTTTGGCTAGAAAAACGGGAGGAGGGAAAGCAACTCGTTGCCCAGCCTACCAATGATTAACGATGGGATTCCCCCTCAAAGACGTAGGGCAATTCGCTCGATCGCCGGAACCCTGGCGGGAACATGGGCTTAAGGTAAAGGGCACTGCGCCGCCGGATGCCAGAACCCATCGGGATTTCGAGCGGACTTATCCGCCACTAATCGGACATTGCCTCGGGCATCAACAGCGAAACCCCGCGCTTCCACCAGGGGAAGCGCAGAGGGGGCAATGGGAGGGGTTGCGGCGGACTGGGAAGGCCGATCGCGATGGTCTGCGGGGGAAAAATCTTGCAGATCGCGCCAGAGAATCTGAGGGCGAATCGTGGCGGTGGGGTCAGCGGGAATCCCACCGCGTCCGGTAACGGTAAAGGAGTTGCCTTCATCCCCCGCACATCCGATGACAATTTGCCCGCTGGGGTCTTGCACCTGGGTGGGCAATTCCACCAATCCGGAACTCGGATCCACCTCGGGAGTATTAATGGCGATCGTGCCGGAAACCCCAAATTCAGAACTGGCAGACAGCAGACTATCCGGGGCGATAAAAAGACCTTGACTGTCGATTTGGATATTGCCCCCGGCACCTTGAATCGCATTGGCGAGGATTTGGCTGTTCTGCACGGCGGTGAGAGTGCCGGTGGTGAAGGTGACGTTCCCGCCAGAAGCAGTGCCGGTGGCGGTGGTGGTAATCGAACTATTGCGCCGCAGTTCGATATCGCGCGCCTGGAGGCGAATGCTGCCTCGGGTGCCGGCAGCGCTTTCGGCGCTCAGAGTCCCGCCGCGATCGAGCTGTAGGTCTCGCGCGTGGATTTCCAAGTTGCCGGCAGCACCGGTGGCGGTAGCGCTAACCGCCACTTGTCCGCCGTCGGCGATCCGGAGGCGATCGGTTTCCAGGCGCAAATTTCCCGCATCCCCCGCGCCCTCACTGAGTGCTTCGATCCGACCCGGAATGAGGGAACTGGTCGCGATCGCGCCATCGGCGGGGGCAGGGTTGACCGAGGGAGAACCGCTGATGTCCACGGACTCGGAGGCGAAAATCGCGATCGTGCCCCCGCGACCGGATCCCCTGGTGGAGGCGCTGATTTTCCCGCCCTCGCGCACCATCAGTCGCCCGGTGAAGATTTCCAACCCCCCGGCATCGCCGTCGGTGCGCGTTTCCACCTCTAGGGTACTGGGTAGGTCCTCAGCGTCGCCCCGGATTTCCACGGACTCGGAGGCATGAATGGTGAGGTTTCCCGCGCCTCCTTGGGGATTCTGCGTCGGGAAGGCGACCGAACTGGTAAAAATGCCGGCTCCATCGCGCACGATCGCCCGTTTGGTGGTAATCCTCAAGTCAGCAGCATTTGCATCCCCCACGGTGGTGGTGGCGATGTTGGTGGGCAGTACCACAGACCCTCGAGTGCCAGTGCCGATCAGTTCCACGGACTCTGACGCGGCGATCGCGATCGGGCCGGCGGAAACGCTGCCGTCGGTAAAGGAGGCAATTTGTGACCCTTCGAGCAGTCGCACGTGGCGACCCTGCACCTGCACCGCGCCACTGCCACCCCCCGGGGAGCGATCGGTCACATCGATGGTAGCTCCCCCAGACAGGGTAATATCGCGGAAATTCGACCCTGGGTCATAGCTGAGGGCAAACCCGCTGGGGATGGAATTCAGGCGCACTTCACTGTTGCCCGCCACACTGCCTAATTCCACTCGTCCTCCCGGCGGAGTGAGAAATCCCCCAGACAACCGCACCTCTCCCCCCACCAAGGCTAACGTGCGATTCGCCCCCACTTGCAGTCCTCTGGGCACTCCCCCGAGGGTTTCGTCGGGATTGGCAACCGACTGATTGACGATCGGCCCGGGATTGGCTCCAAATTGCAGGCCCACCGGCACGCTGAGGGTAAGCAAGGGGGGCGCGGAACCGTCCCGGGCGCTAAATTCCGTACCATCGGCAAATAGCAAGCGATCGGCAGAAGAAACCACCACCGACCCCCCAATCTCTAAGCTGGCATTCGGTCCGAAAATCACCCCATTCGGATTGAGCACAAACAGATCGGCTCCCCCATTGGCTTTTAAAATGCCATCAATGTGGGAAATCTCGTTTCCCGTCACCCGGTTGATAATCGTTTGCACCTCCGGGGGGTTCTCGAACACCGCCGCGCCCCCAGTGGGGATGGAAAATTCGCGAAAGCTATGAAACAGTCGATCGCCGACCCGCGCCCCTCCCTCGATCGCAAACCTGCCGTTTTCTCCCGGGATGACTTGGGTGGGGAGGGTGCCATCCCCGGCAATTTGCGCCCGCACGGTAGCCATTGGCATCAGGGTCAGCACTGCCAAATACCCCGCTACCCCAAACAGTCGGTTCCATTGCGGTTTCATCGGTTTTCGCGTCCGGTGATTTCTCCCTCCTATTTTAAATTGCAAAGGCGTGCTGAGTCAATGGGTAATCTGCTCAGACGCCTATTTTTTATTTCGGGCAAGTTCCCCCTCCGATTTGATTCAGTATTTGCACTGATTCTTGGCTAAATCTTGGGGAAGATTAAATGCACCAGGGCGGAAAAGGAACGGGAGTACACCCTAGGGGATTTTGCTGCGCCTCGGGTTTTTCTAGCAGGCTTTCAACGGATAGGGAATGCTCTGGTAAATTTTCTGGACTTAGCGATCGCGCTGGTGTGGAAGCTGTAGCTCCTACAGCAGTCATGGCTAAGCTGAGGGCAATTGCGAGAGAGGTTTTGCGAGACATGAGAGTTCTCCTTCGTTCGCTATTTGAGAGAATCAAGCTGCATCTTTAGTCCAATGGGATATGTCCCGGTGGTGGTGTAGCTTCTGATGAATATCCTGGCATAGCTCTCTCGTTTTTCGGTGTGTTTTTTATCACAATTTACCGTGAGTTTTGTCACGAAAACCTGCGATCGCTACCCTCGAAAAACTCACTATTATTGTTAATAAAATTGGCAAAAATTACGTATTTTTACTGATAAATTGCATGAATACAGGAGCCGAAAGATTAAGAATTGAAAAAATCGGCAAAAATCGCCAAGCTGGGCAATGGTTTAACCCAGTGGGGGCAGAGCCTACCCCGGGGAAACGGCCCGCCTTCGCTCCCCCAGTCCCTCTCTCCTTTGTGCAATGTGCAAGTTGCAGTCTCGGCAGACACAGCCGGCCTCAATTGGCAATTGGCAATTCTCAATTCTCAATTCATCGGCGATCGGCCTGGGGAGGAATCGGCAATCAAGTTGACGAATTCGCCGATATGCAGCTAGGATGAAAGCAAATCAAGGTTCAGTGTCAAAAAATCAAACCTAGACTGCTAGATAGAGCCTATCCATATGCCGGTCTATACCTATTTATGTCCCAGCACCAATGTCAAGCTGGAAGTCACCCACAGTATCCACGATAAAGCGCAAACCTGGGGCGAGTTATGCCGATTGGGAAAGCTCGATCCCGGAGAGACCCCAGCAGACGCCCCAGTGCGCCGCTTAATTAGCGCCCCCGCCGTCATTGTCCCCACCGGAAACAGCGATTTAAAGAGTCAAGGATTCAGCAAACTGGTGAAGCGAGACGAGGGGGTATATGAAAACGTCACCGCCACCGATGGAGAAAGTAAAATCGTCACACCGGGCGATCGCAGCACCTATCCGGACTTAAAAACAAAACTGGGAGACTGACCCAATAACTGCCAGTCATAACTCCACATTTCGGTTTCCCAAGCTGAGTTATTACCGCTCAGCTATTTTTTTACAAATTTTCAAAATTTGAGCTATCTTAAAAAGCTATAACCCAAGAATCCATCCGCAATCTCGGATGGGATTCCCTGTCGTGTACCTGGTATCATTTATGCGAGTTTTACTGCTCTATCCTCGGTTTCCAAAAAGTTTCTGGTCATTTGAAAAAGGCTTAGAGTTAATCGGTCGCAAAGCACTCTTACCCCCCTTAAGTTTAATCACCGTTGCCGCCATTTTGCCCCAAGAATGGGAATATAAATTGGTCGATCGCAACATCAGCGAAGGAGTCACCGAAGCCGAATGGGAATGGGCAGACCTAGTGGTTCTCTCCTGCATGATCGTGCAGAAAGAGGACTTACTGGCACAAATTCGCGAAGCAAAACGGCGCGGAAAGCGGGTAGCAGTGGGGGGGCCTTACGTCACCGCCTTACCTGACGAATCGCGCCAAGCCGGTGCGGATTATCTGATTTTAGATGAAGGGGAAATTACCCTGCCCATGTTCGTAGAAGCCCTCGAAAAAGGCGAAACCAGCGGCGTATTTAGCGCCAACGGCGAAAAAGCAGATGTCAGCCAAACCCCCATTCCGCGTTTCGACTTATTAGACCGCCACGCCTACGATACAATGGCGATTCAATTTTCGCGCGGCTGTCCTTTTCAATGCGAATTTTGCGATATTATCGTCCTCTACGGACGCAAATCGCGCACCAAGAGTCCCGCCCAAGTGCTAGCGGAACTCGATCGCCTGGTAGAACTCGGCTTTACCCAAGCGGTATTTTTAGTCGATGATAACTTTATCGGCAACAAACGTAATGTGAAACTGCTGCTTAAAGAGTTAAAAGTCTGGCTGGAAAAAAACCGCTATCCCTTCCGCTTTCTCACCGAAGCCTCTGTGGATTTAGCCCAAGACCGAGAACTGCTAGAGCAGATGGTGGAATGCAATTTTTACGTGGTCTTTTTAGGCATCGAAACCCCCGATGCCGAGAGTTTAACCTTAACTAAAAAATTCCAAAATACCCGCGATTCTCTCAGCGATTCCGTAGAGGCGATGACCAAAGCGGGACTGCGGGTGATGGCTGGATTTATTATCGGATTTGATGGGGAAAAACCCGGGGCGGGAGAGCGCATCGTGCAGTTTGTGGAAAAAACCTCCATTCCGATGGCAATGTTTAGCATGTTGCAAGCGCTTCCCAATACCGCCCTCTGGCATCGGTTAGAGAAAGAAAAGCGCCTCAACAGTCAAATGGGTAATGGGAACCAAACCACTTTAATGAACTTCGTTCCCACTCGTCCTCTAGAAGAGATTGCCCGGGAATATATCGACGGATTTTGGCAACTGTACGACCCCATGCGGTATTTAGACCGCACCTACCGACATTTTATGATGATGGGAGCACCCCGCAATCCGGTCCCCCGGCGGCGACTGAATTGGGGTACCATTCGCGCCTTGCTGACCCTGTGTTGGCGACAAGGGATTGTGCGCGAAACCCGCTTTAAATTCTGGATTTATTTATTCAGCATTTTGCGGCACAATCCTCGGGTTTGCGACCATTATTTAGCGGTTTGCGGCTTGTTGGAGCATTTTTATGAATATCGCGCGATCGTCCGCGACCAAATTGAAAGCCAACTGGCAGAGTATTTAGCTGCAAAAGCAGCAGCAGAATCTTCCAGCGAATCAGTGCAAGAATCCGCAGCGGCTTAATCGGGAATCCCACTCCCCCGGCATGGAATAAAACCGACACGGGGGAGTTGAAAAGGATGATTTGTACAGAGAAAAAAGGCGGCAAAATTGGGGGGAAATTATTCCAGAAAAGTTTAAAGTTTGTCCGAAAAACCTTGACGATATCTGCGGGATTGAGTTAAGCTAAAAAGCACTTTATACGGGGTAAACTAAAGTGATAACGGACCATCGCAAAGCACTGGCGATCGCCAGTTTAGCCCTCACTGCTAGCTTGACAAGCTGTAAATCAAATATCGCGATCGAAGGCAGACCGGATCCAGACCCGAATCGGGCTATTCTTCCCGCCGAATATATTGTCTACACCCAAGAGTCTTCCGTAGTCAATTCCCCGACTCCCGGTTTTGAAGAAACCGTACTCCCCACCGCCAATCAATTCATCGGCGAACCGGGATGCTATGTTGCCTGTTATTCGCGCAATCCACAGCAAAGCGTTTATTCCGTAGGCGGCGGCATTCACGTCATGGGACAAGTGCGAGTTCCCGGAAGCTATGACGGCAAAATTTGTCGTCCGCAAGACTACGAACAAGCCGATATTAGCGCAGAAGAGAGCTTCAAACAACTCTGCGCCGATAACCTTCCCGAGGTCTGTGAAGGCAACAGTTGTTGGGCGGGCGGCGACACCGGCGGTTGGTTTGAAATTCCGTAATGAATTGACCCAATTCTTGGATCGCAAATTCCGTCTGGCGTCAAGTACCAAAACGGCTAATTTTGGCTGCGATCGCGCCACAAACCTTTTAGGGCGATCGCGGCATTTCCTATTTATCTTCCGGATTCAATTTAATCATCGCCCAAGTGGTATAAGTCCCAATCGGACTCCAAATTAAATAGGGAACTAACAACCCAAACGCCCACAGGGAAATCGGAAAAACGCTCACCGCCAACATATATCCTAACAGCGCCCCAGTTCCCCCAACAATCGTCCCCACCATCAGACTGTGAAGCTTGCACATCACTGGCGTGTAAGCGATCGTCACCATCTCCAGGACTAAATAAAACCCCATTAACACCCAAGTTTGCAAGCTACCCGGATCCGCCTCCCATACCAAAACTGCAGACCACGCCGCGCAAATAAAAATCACCGTCCAAATAATCGGAATTGCCCGTTCAAACGTCAACCATCGAGGACGCTGTAGGCGATTAAACCAGCGAATATCGTCACTATTCAGCCGATTTCCGACCACCGCCACCAATACCGTAACCGCCGCGATCGCCATCCAAGATTTAATCATCAATTCCCTCCCACTTGCATCCCCCAAAAAACCCCTCCAGTATAGCCAATTTAAAATTCTCCTCGCATTTCAGACCCTCAACCAATCACCAATCACCAATAACCAACAACCAACAACCACCTATCCCAACGTGTACAACCATCCATCCCGGGCGCAAATTCTGACAATTCCATCCCAAACCACCGGCGTCGCTTCAAAAGAAATGCCCGGTTTAAACCGGCCCGATTCTTCCACCACTACGCGCAAAAAATCCCCCTGGGAATTTTCCACCGCCTCTGGATTATCCGGAGACGTGGGTTCAAAATAAAGGTCAAACATATACACCCCATTATACCCAGCAGCAATTAACTTATTCCCCTCAGTAAAAATCGGCGTAGAAATCGACCCGCCGATATTTTTTTGAAATAAAACCAACGGCGTATCGTACTCTTGCTTTCGCCAAGGGCCTTTCACCGTTTTGCCCGTGGTTTTATGTTGCGACCCCACATACAAATTGCCATCGATCGCGCTAGTGGCGAATAAAGCAGGAAACGCGCCATCCGGGTTGTATTCATCATTCAACGACACCGACCCGATAATCCCCCCTTTCCAACTGCTAAACTTGCGATTTCCCGTGGGGAGAAACCACTCCACCGCATCCGACGGATTTCGGTTGGGATTTAACTTAATTGCCCCGCCCTTTCCGGGAATATATTGTTTTTCTATAGCGCAAAATAGTTTGTCATCTTTAGAGATAACCACACTCCCATCCAAATCCGACCCCGTAAAGAAATCCCAGACAATGGTTTGGCTTTCGATACTAATCCCATAAATATGCCCCGAACCCGCCGCCACGAATATTTTATCTCCCAATCGCGCCGGGGAAGATTCGGTCACGAGATTGCCCCCTTGGCGGGAAATGTCCGAGGTTTCGTATAGTTTAACTTCTGCTAAAATTGGCGGTTGTTTGAGTCCGGATTTCATCCTTGCCGAGGCGGTGGAACTATTGAGAAAATATCCGATTCCATTTTCCCCGGCATTAAATAACATGCCATTGCCTAAATCTATCGCACTGCTATCGTTATCGCGACTGTAGCTATTGGTTTTGCGGATATCTAGTTTCCACAGTTCTTCCCCAGTTCTAAAAGACAGGGCGCGAAAACTGGGAATTGGCTTTGGTGTAGAGGTGGAATTTTTGTTACCCAAGCGACTTCCTTGCAGCACCACAATTTGATTGTCTTCATCTGCAGTAGGGTCGAGATAAATCGTAGAAGAGCCTTTAATCACATCATCGAATTTATAGCGCCACACCTGTTCGTTGGTGGCGATATCGATTTTTCGCAAACTGTGGTCATAGGCCCCGATAATCAGATAAATTTTGCCTCTATCTTTGGTCAGAGTTGGCTGTCCGGTCCATCCCGCACCACTCCAGGTTTTCCAAATTCCGGCCCGCGTTCTCCCGGTTCCGAGGGGGAATTTATCCAGTATATTTAAGCCCTCCGGAATGCCGCGTCCGTAAAATCGGCGCTGGTCATTTCCGAGGAAGGTGGGGACTAACAATTCCGTGTCTACAGTCATCTGCGCCAACATCGTATTGACTTGGCCATTAACCGTGTTTGAAATGTTAGTTTGCGGGGCGATGACTGGGGGAGTTTTCGCCCGACAAGCTTGCAGCAATGTGGGCGGAATCGATGCCCCGAGAACAAATTGGAGCGCGCGTTTGTTAAACTGTCTTCTGGTGAATATCATAGTGGTAAAAACTCCCCGATCGCGGAAAATTTTGCTTGACAAAATGGGTTGAATAGGGTATGTCATTTTCGAGCAATAGCTGGAAAATGAATGAGTGGGTAGGGTGTGTACTGCTTTAGGGGCATCCCCAGAGGTTTTGGGATGGGGGATGGAAACGGTGAGTCGGTGGGGTTGTTTATAATAATAGCGGAAACAGGGAAAGTGGCTATGGAGACAAAGGGGGGTGAAGAGCGTCCCTCGGGGGTGCGATCGGAACCTTCAACTCCCGGCTGCGTCTTGGAATGAATAGATTTTGCGTGCGAAATTGTCAGTTGGATCGGTTGAGTGAAAAGGCCATGAAACCTCAAAGTTTGCTGTTGGGAGTTTTGTCGGCGAGTTTGGTCGGGAGTTCAACGGTGGTGAGTCTTCCCGTTCCCACAGTCGCCGCCGAATTTAGTGTAGAAGAACAAACGACGATTGATGTTTATCAAATTGCCAGTCCGGCGGTAGTCACCATCAAGGCGGGGCGAGGGTCCGGATCGGGCAGCATTATCAGTGCGGATGGGTTGGTGTTAACCAACGACCATGTAGTGCGCGACGCCAGAAACCGCAGAGTGCAGGTGATGACCAGTGAGGGGGAACGGTACGTGGGGCAGGTGATTGCCACCGATCGCCGCAACGATTTAGCATTAGTGAGGTTGCAGACCCGCGATCGCCTACCCACTGTGAGAATTGCCGACCCGGATGGGATTCGCGTCGGGCAACGAGTGTATGCGATCGGCAGTCCGTTTGGGTTGTCCGGAACCCTGACCACCGGCATTCTCAGTCGGATCGCCGACAATGGCGACTTGCAAACCGATGCGGCGATCAATCCCGGGAATTCCGGCGGTCCGCTACTCAATTCCCAAGGCGAACTGATTGGCGTGAATAAGGCTATTTTAAGCCCCGGTCGCACCGGTGGCAATATCGGGATTGGATTTGCTACCTCCGCCACCGTGGCGCGCACCTTTATCGCCCAAAATCGCTCCAGCAGGGTCGCCGAGTCGCCACCCGAAACCCGCCAGCGATCGCCCGAATCCCCGCCGCGCTTGGGAGTAGCGATCGACCGTCGGTTTGTGGTGCAATCCGTAGAACGCGGTTCCGTAGCGGATGAAATCGGATTGCGGGCCGGCGATCGCTTGTTGGGCCTCAACGGGCGGCGTCTGCGGCGCGTAGAACAACTGCTGGCTTTTCTCAATACTCGTCCGCGTTCCGCCATTCTCACCGTGGGACGAGGACGCCGGGTGGCCCACGTGCGGGTGAATTTTTGAACCATGACCCCTGTCTCGATTCTCCCAAAAAGTCCGCCGTGGCGGACTTTTTTTTTTGCGGTATTTATGGCTTATTCACTTATTGAATTTTGCCGACAATTTATCGGGCGCGGTGTTGTTTTTATTTCGGTATAATATCATTCAAACTGCCAATTATTTTGACAAATTATGGAGAGGCGGAGCCTCGGGGAGGGCGTTCCCCCCAGGGGGGAACGAGAAAAAACGAGAAAAAAAGCCCCGCCTCCTGGAAGGGGCGGGGCTTTTTTAGGCGGATTTCGGATTACAAGTAGCGGACAATTAGCGGGATTAAGACCTCGATAACTTGTCCGGTGAGATTATCTTTAACTCTGGCTTTTCTAAAGGCGGTGCGGGCGCTGTAGGAAAAGATACTTTCCGAACTCATGCCGCCGATTAATTCGACCAGTTCGTAACGACCATCTGCACTGCGATCGGTGGTGATAAAATCACCATAACTGCCGCCACCGGTGCGATTGAGAATAATCGGTAAAGCGCGCACGATGGGATAGGATTCACCCTCGAGCATCATCCAAGTTGCCGCTAAATCGGGAATTGGTAATTTAGCGGTAGCGGGGGGGGAGAAAACGAGACCGGAACACAAGGCAAAACCCGCACTAAATAAAAGGAGTTGAATTTTTTTGGCAAGTTTCATGGGAGTGACCGAAAGTGTTTGACAAGGCGCGAAAAGTCGATTCCTTTGCAGGAGCGATCGCGCCTCTTTGCTAGATGGCTCAACTGACTGCATCCGCTGGGCAAGTGTTCCCCCGAGATTCCACTGGATGGCGATCGAAAAATAGCAGGGGGTGCAGGTTTTTTCCCAGTCAAAATGCAGTGGCGGGGTAGTTCTGGCGTCCTTTAGGGCGCTTAAAAGTCTCGCGGTCCGGTATAGTTAGATAAGTCCGCCAGTTCTTCTAAAGAACGCGCGCCAGAGTAAAGTTGGCCGTTAATTTCCCAGGTGGGATAGCCTTGAATATTGGCAGCTTGACAGAGATTCGGTTGTGGATTTTCGCCGTTGGGGTCGCATTCGATGTAGGTGAGTTCTTTGACGGCTTCTTGACCGAATAATTGTTTTTGATCCAGACAGTGACCGCACCAAAATGCGCCATACATTTTTGCCCCCGTATCGGAGAGATGTTGGGCTAAGACAACATTAGCCGGACTGGAAGTGGTGGTAATCGCATAGCCGCCTGCTGAGTCGGCGCGGGGACTATGAATCGGGGAATAAACTGCTAAAGTACCGACTAAAGTAATCATTCCCACCACAATGCCGACAAAAAAGAGTTGTCCCATGTCTGGCCATTCGCGACCGATTAGGGTTAAAATAAGTAAGGCCAGAGAGCAGATAGCCGAGCCAATGCAGTACAGACAAAATGACTGAATTTCTGAGGTCATTACGTACATTAAATAGGCGCTAAAAATGGTCATGGCCGATGCGCCGGCAAATAAGCCCAGCCAGGTCCAATTTTCTAGCTGCGATCGCAAAGATTTGTTCGACTCCGACGGCACTAACCAAGGGGTCACCGCCATGCCCGCCATTGCCAGATAAGCGAGCAAACCATAAACGGCTAACGGCAAACCAAACACCGTAGCATAGGGACTTTCTAGGACTTTATCGCAGCCTTCCGTGGGACAGGCTGCCGAAGCCCCGGCAAATGATACGATCGCCAAATAAGCAGTGATGATGGCACCCACCGTGGCGATCGCCCCTAAAATAAAACGGGACTGGCGATGAATCCAGGGCGCAGAACGTCTCCGACGCATGAAAACCTCCGGTTGTATTTTCAGTGATTCGATTGTCACCCCCTGCAAGGGCAACGATTCGCATTTTCTGGTTTTAGTATAAACTCTCCAGTTTGGGGGAAAGTCTAGGCCGTCAAGCATTTTGCCCACAGGTTTGGTGCGACTTTTCTTCAGCGCCACAGATTTTTATTCCGGCAATTTTTTTTTAAATCCTTCGCGAAGATTTCATCACAAGGAGTAGGCTGGGCATTATGGAGCCGAGCAGGGGTTTAATGTCCCAGTGCAAGCGGTTGTAACTGTTGCGCTATAACAGTGAAAGGGAAGTGCGATTCGTTCCCGCAAAAGTGGATGGTAAATTCCGGAAACGTAAGCGGGGCAAGGAATACAGCCCCTAAAGGCTGGAACCCCCTACAGGATTGTAAATCCGACGGTCGGCTAAAACAAAACGGTATGAACCGATACAAAATAGCCACCC
>NZ_JAJENT010000405.1:0-16317 GCF_035615515.1 Phormidium sp. CCY1219 | reverse complement strand
GCCCTCGTAGGGCTTAGGCTGGTCAGCTACCTAAAGTCAGGGGCTAGAAGCCCCGTCTCTTTAGAGCGGGGTGCTGATACCATTTTATTGAAAGCTTTCCTTTATTTTATCGCGGGATTTCGGAACTCGACAGGGACGGAAAACACCCACTCCGTCACCGAGAACCCTATCCCCCTCAATCCTCGTAGATACCGCTTCGATTTTTACCATAAAACCTAGAAAATGTCAACCCTTTGGGAGGGATTGTCAGAATTTGTTACAGTTCTTTACGCGATGGGCAGGAGGCAACACCAGCCAGGGACTTTAGTCCCTGGCTGATAGCTAAAGTCCTCTAAAGAGGACTAGAGGGCTTGGAAGATATGTTCAGTAACTCCGGCAATTTGAACCTGACAAGTTAGCTCTTGCAAGGACTAGAGGGCTTTCAGGAGATTTTCAGCACTACCTGTAGGTGGGCAACTTGTTGCCCACCCTACCAATGAAGGTGCTGGATAAGTCCTGGTTAGCTCTTTCGAGGACTAGAGGGCTTGGAGGATATTTTCAGTGGGTTTTCAAGGGACAAATAGTCGGCGTCGGCGCAGGATTGCTCTGTATCGGCGGGATTTCAATCGCCTGCTTTGAGGAGCTTGAGCTTGATGAAAACCGGTGTAAACTATCAGCAATCACGAACCCCAGTGGGGGTGGGGGTGCCCTGGGGGCGGTTCGGATTGAAAAGCGGCAAAGTCAACAAGGTGGTGCAAATGACATGGATACTCTCGATTTTGCGAGCTACGTTTCTCCTGTTCGCGTTAGGAGCAACGGGCTATCTTTCCTGGGTGATTGTATTTTACGCTCTGATTCTGGCGGGGACAATTCACCCTGCTATCATTCTCCTCCTCATTCCCCTGCCGATTTTGATATTATTTTTTATCGTCGCCTATAGTTGGCAATTCCTGGAAATTCTGCGCGGGAAAGTGGGGGAAAAATCCGGGCGAGTGGGGAACAAGTGGAAACTGCAGCCAGTGTGCTATCGGGAAGGGATAAATGCCATCATTGTTGCTCTGGTAGGGTTGGCGATCGCGTGCGGATTGACTTTTCCTGTATGGGGCGCAATTCTCTCTCGATTCTCCCCACACATGAGTCTGGAACAAACCCGACAACTGGGGCGCGCTTTGGGTGAGCGATTCGCAGATATCATTGGCGGAGTGTGGTTTGCGGTGGCGGTATTGTTGTACCGCTACGAAGCATGGGCACAGCAGCGGCGGCGCAGGAGAAAAAGCCAGAAATCCTCACAGCAGGGGAAAACGGGCAAGCGCAAGGTCTCCCCTACAGAGGCGATCGATGTAGAATTCAATCGCCTGCGAGGTCAGAATGGATTGACGCGGGTGAAGTATCCGCACTCGAAAGACAAAACCGAATAGGCAAAACCGAGGGGCGCGCCTTCTGGTGGTTTTCCCCTTCCCCATCCCCAATCGGGGTAAAATAAGGGTTGTTTTCCCAACGCCGAAGTTATGGAAATCCGTGCATCTGCGCCAATCAAAGTATCTGGTGGGGGAGTGCCCGTTTTCCCCACGCAGTTGGTTTTGCGACCCTATCAAAAAGAAGCGGTAGCCAGTTGGTTTGCCCATCAGGGGCGCGGGACCCTAAAAATGGCCACCGGGAGTGGCAAAACCATCACCGCACTGGCGATCGCCACCGAATTATACCGCAAAATCGAGCTACAGGTCTTGTTAGTCATCTGCCCGTATCGCCATCTGGTCAGTCAGTGGGGGCGAGAATGCGAGAGATTTGGCTTGCGCCCGCTGTTAGCCTTCGAGAACTTACACAACTGGCAGAGCGAACTCTCTACTCAGCTTTACAACGTGCGCCGCTTCCCCCACCGTTTTCTCACAATTATTGCCACCAATGCCACCTTTATCGGTGAGGGATTCCAATCGCAACTGCGCTACTTTCCGGAAAAAACCTTAATTATCGGAGACGAAGTGCATCACCTCGGTGCGCCGCGTTTGGAAGAAGGTTTACCGCGAAACATTGGCTTGCGCCTAGGCTTATCCGCCACCCCCGAGCGCTATTTTGACGAAACCGGCACTCACTGCCTTATCGACTATTTTGGGGAAATTATTCCTCCGGAACTCACCCTGGGGGATGCGATTCGCGCCGGGGCGCTGGTATCCTATCTTTACTATCCGATGTTAGTCAACTTAACCGAAATCGAAAGCTTTACCTATGCCAAGCTCACGAAACGAATTGGCTGGGCTTTGATGGATGGAGAAAACGAAGAAGAAAACGATAATTTGAAAGCATTATTGATGCAAAGGGCGAGATTAATTGGCGCAGCGCAGAATAAATTATCCGCCTTGCGCCAGGTGATGGAAAATCGGCGACATACCAGCCATACGTTGTTTTATTGTGGGGATGGAACCGGGGAGCGATCGCGATCGCAAGACCACCAAATCGAAGCAGTTTCGCGGATTCTCGGAACCGAATTGGGCTATCGGGTGAACACCTACACCGCCACCACTCCCCTCGCCACCCGAGAACGATTGCGGCGACAATTTGAAAGCGGAGAATTGCAAGGATTAGTTGCGATTCGCTGTTTGGATGAAGGAGTAGATATCCCCGCCATCCAAACCGCCGTAATTTTAGCCAGTACCCGCAACCCGCGCCAATTCATCCAGCGTCGGGGACGAATTTTGCGCCCGCATCCGAACAAACAACGCGCCACCTTATTCGATGCGATCGTGGTTCCGCCGCACTTTTCTGGGGACACCTTAGAAATCGAACGCAACCTGCTGCGAAAAGAACTACAGCGCTTTGTGGAATTTGCCGACTTAGCCGATAATGCCGGGGAAGCGCGGGTGCAACTCTTAGACATTCAGCGGCGATACGGATTGTTAGCACTGTGATAGTTCCGCCAACCCGGGAGAACCGTATAAAGGGGCAATTCTCTCCCGGGGGTATCGCCAAGAACCCCACAACCCGCTAAAATTTTAGCAAACGCCTGCCTAGTCGATAGCGGAGGACTAAACAATGTACAGCACCAGCGTACCCGAACCCAACTTGCCCCTGAGATTGGAATATGATGGCGGTTCGATTTCGGCAAAAACGAGCATCCTCGCCGAGAACGATTCTTCCTCCTATAATACCGATTCCGTGGATCTCAGGGACGTGCAAGAACCGATAACCAGTGCGCCAACCGAAGTGCGCCAAATTATCGAGCGCGTCTTGCAGGCGGAGAAAGATAAACTTTATATGAAAATTCCGCGTAATATCAACGATGATATCCTCAATATCGTTAAGGAAGCCATCCAATGAAGTTAATCTCAATTCAACTGTTTAATTTTCGCCAATTTTATGGCAAAACCCCCAAGCTGTTGTTAGCGCAAGGCGATCGCAATACTACGATTATTCACGGGAACAACGGCGCGGGGAAAACCACTCTGATGAATGCCTTTACCTGGGTGCTTTACGAGAAATTCTCCGCCGCCTTTGCAGCGGAAGACCAACTGGTGAGTAAACGCGCTATCAGCGAAGCAAAACCGAATACTCCCGTCGCTTGTTGGGGGGAGGTGATATTCGAACACGATCGCAAGCGCTATCAAGCGAAACGAATCATCCGCGCCTACAATTCTGATGAGGGAATCTCCTATGGCGACAGTGAATTGTATATGATGATTGCCGCAGATGACGGGCGCTGGACCCCACCCCCACCGCCGCAACACCCCACTGAAATTGTCGGGCGAATTTTACCGGAGAGTTTGCATCAGTATTTCTTTTTTGATGGAGAGCGCATCGAGCATATTGTGCGCTATGAAAAGAAAGCAGAAATTGCCGAAGCGACGAAAAAATTGCTCGGATTGGAAGTGTTAAATCGCTCGATTCGCCATTTGGGAGAAGCGCGCAAATCCCTAGAAACCGATTTGAGGGCAATTGGCAATCCGGAAACGCAAAAGCTGCTGAAAGAAAAAAGCAAGCGGGAACAAGAACGCCAGGGGTTGATAAAGCGCCAAGAGGAAATTGCCAAAGAGATAGAAGCGCAAGGGCAACGGAAAAAAGCGATTAGCGATCGCTTGCTCGAACTCGGCGGCGCTGCAGAATTGCAAAACCGTCGCGCCCAACTCGAAACCCAACGCCAGTCCCAGCGCGAACAGTTAAAACAAGCCAAAGATGAGTTGAAACGCGCCATCTCTACCCGAGGTTATACGGTTCTGCTTTCCAATATTACCACAGAATTTCGCCAAGTTGTGGAGAATTTGCGCCAGCGGGGGGAATTACCCAGCGGAATTACTCGCCAATTTGTCGCCCAACTGCTCGATCGCCAGCAGTGTATTTGCGGTACAACCCTCACTGACGGGTCTCACGCCCACCAACAGGTGCGATCGTGGATAGATAAAGCCGGTATCGCCGATATCCAAGAAAGCGCCATCCGCATGAGCGCTCAAGTGGATGAAATCGTTAAACAAATCCCCGACTTTTGGCAAGAAATCGACCGCCTGCAAGTCAAAATCGAGGAAATTCGCACCGAAATCTCGGCAGTGGAAACCCAGTTAGACGAAATCAAAAGTAAACTGCGGAATTCTCCTAATGAGAATATTCAGGAATTGCAAAATCGCTTAGATGACATCGAGCGCCAAATTAGCGAACTCCACCGAGAATCTGGCTCCAATCAAACCCAAATTGACAGTCTCAAGACCAAAATAAACCGATTGGGCAAACAAGTGGACAAGCAACAAATGAACGAGTATCGACAAAATTTAGTCCAAAGACGCATCGCCGCTACTCAAGAGGCGATCGACCGTCTCAGCGAAGTTAAATCTCGCCTGGAAACCCAGTTTCGCTCCAAACTCGAGCAGCGCGTCCAGGAAATTTTCTCCGAGATTTCTTTCACTCCCTATTTCCCCAAACTCAATGACAAATACGAGTTAATACTAGTGGAAAATACCAGCGGTCTCGAAACCCCCGTCGCCGCCTCCACCGGCGAAAACCAAATCCTCAGTTTATCCTTTATTGGCGGAATTATCGACGGGGTACGCCAGTGGAGTAAAAAAAATACCCTCATGGGACCCGATAGCAGCACCTTTCCGATTGTAATGGATTCTCCCTTTGGCAGTTTGGACGAAATTTATCGCCGCCAAATTGCTAAAATTATTCCCGGTTTAGCCAATCAGTTGATTGTCTTAGTCACGAAAACCCAATGGCGCGGCGAAGTCGCCCAAGAAATGAATCACTGCATCGGTAAGGAATACGTGCTGGTTTATAATTCTCCCAAACCCGATTGCGAAGAGGATTGGATTGAATTAAAAGGCGCGCGCTATCCCTTAGTCCGGCGCAGTCCAAATGAGTTTGAATACACGGTAATTATGGAGGTAGAATATGCGTTTTAATCTCCCATCTCTCCCCACCCCCACCCCCGTGTATCTCTCCCTTCCTTAGCCTCCGTGGGGTGGGCACCGCCCACCCCCAACGCTATCATTCATAACAAAATTACCTGAATTAATTCGTTAACTCGTTCCCAGGCTACTGCCTAGAAATGCCCCATCAAACGCTCCGCCTCTACCCTAGGATATGTGCCAAATAATTCCTACTTTTGGTTGATAAAATTAAATGAATTAATTTCGTTTAATTTTATTCAATTTTATGAGATAATAAAATCATCAATCATAACCGTTCGATGACTCGATTTATTTATGACCAATTTTCCAAAGATTACCTAGAGGAACTGTTAGGGCGCTACGGGGAAGTCAAAGCACCCGAGTCGCAGGAGAAGTCAGAGAAATAGATGTTTGGTTCGACCCCGCCCCGGAGTCTCTCCCGAATTTAACCCAGTTAGGTATCTTAGGAAATTTTGCCCAATCTCGCTCGATTTTTGAGCCGTTTCGCAATCCCGCTACCCCGGACGAAACCTGTAACTGTTTGTTAAAATTGCTAGCCGTTCGCGGCGCATACAAGCGGGAAGCAAACTGCAACAAACGCCCCCTAGCAGAGGAAGAGTTACCGAAACTATGGATTCTGACACCCACTGCATCCCAGGGGCTATTGTCGGGATTTCGAGCTATACTAGAGGACAATGGAGTGCCGGGAGTTTATCCGATGGGCGACTATCTGCGAACGGCGATCGTTGCCATTCATCAATTACCCCGAACTCCAGATACCCTCTGGTTGCGAATACTCGGACGAGGAAGGGTACAACAACAAGCGATTGACGAACTGGAAGCACTTCCAGAAGAAAATCCCTTTCGGTCAATGGCTTTGAAAATGCTTTACAACTTGCAAAGAAATTTACAAGTCACTCAAAATACGGATGAGGAAGACCGGGAGTTAATTATGAGATTAGCACCACTTTACGAACGCGATCGCCTGCAAGCTATCCGCGAAGGAGAACAGCGCGGACTTCGCGAAGGAGAACGCCGAGGACTTCTGGAAGGAGAACAGCGCGGAATTCGCGAAGGAGAACAGCGCGCACAGCGTCAGTTTGTGGAAAATTTGCTGCGCGGTCGCTTTGGAGAATTAGATGCAGAACTGGCCACCATTGTAGACCCCTTATTGGCATTACCCACCGATGAATTGACCAGCGTGATGTTGCAATTGTCTACTCTATCTCGGGAGGAATTAATCGCTCGATTTGCCTCGGATAACTAAATAGTTTTTTAGGGTGGGCGATGCTCACCCTAAAATTGATATTTATCGAGAAAAACTGATTGGCTATTGAAAATCATAAGGGGTGGAAAATGCAAAACATAAATTTTTAAAAAAACAATATTAATCAAAGGGATTATATGGTAAAATCAAAAGAAGTGTCTACCGGATGCCAGAAGTGGGAGTAAGGGGTGGAAAATTAGACCGATCGCGGTTATTCTGGGAAAAGACAACATGAACCTTAACTGGAGGATAACTGTGGGGAAACGCTATCAAAAATTGGTGCGCGATCGCATTCCCGAGATAATTCGGCAACATAACAAAACCTGCGAAACCGTCACCCTATCAGAAGCCGAATATCGGCAAGCATTACGCCAGAAACTCATCGAAGAAGCCACGGAAGCCGCCGAAGCTACTGAAGCGGAACTGGTGACAGAATTGGCCGATGTGTATGAAGTAATCGACGCCTTAATGCAAGCCTATCAGATTTCGCCCCAAGCGGCGATCGCCGAACAAAAACGTCGCCGGGAAGAACGAGGCGGATTCGATCGGCGAATTCAACTCTTAAACGTCCAAGAGTGACAGACCCAGGGACAACCGATGAACTCTCCCTCAACAACCAGCAGCCCCACCCTGCCAGAAAGCTGTTGCAATGGGCACAACTGGGGGCAAAAAACCTTCTTCAACAGCAGACCGTTGCCGATTAACAACCGTCAGTTCAGGCAACCGTTGTCCCAAACCCATGATATCGGCAAATGATAACAATTCGAGCCATAGCCTCAGTTTTAGCATTGCTGGCCTTTTCCAGCAACACCAGCGTCAACTTGCCCCCTGGTATCGGTACCCGAGTAGCTGAATTTGGCGATACCTTCGAGGAACCCGGATGGGAGTACAACTTCAACAGTCCCAAACTCCACAATCAATTCCACAATCCCGGTTCTGGGTGGGTGGAAAATATCCAAGCAGCGAACAACCCGCGCGGGAGTTCCGCAAATGGCAGGTGGCAAGAAGGACCCACCCGGGGGCATCCCGACGTGGTGGAACAGGTGAGAACCCCCTCGGGCGGTTTACCCGGAAGTCGATATGCACTGCGACTGCAGACGAAGGATTCCGGGACCCCAAACCTCACCGAAGGAACCCTACAGCAAGATGATTTGCTCAACATCGTACCCGGAAAACGAATCCGAAATTTGCCCCTCGGTGAGGGAATGAGTGTGGTGACGCGCATCTATGTACCCCCGATCGCCCAGTGGGAAAACCGCCAAGGGTATCACATCGGATTTCGCGTCGGGGCCACAGGACGTAACACAGAAGGCAAATCGATTAATTATTGGCCTGGAATCTGGATGGTATTGGAAAAAGACAGTAATGGCAACCCGCAATATCGGTTTGCTGTGCGCGCCAATAATGAAGGTCAGGATGCGTTAGCCACAGATAAACTTTATACGCGCGGCGGGTGGTGGACTCTGGGGATGGCGTTCCAGCGCGATGGATCCATTGCCTATTATGCCAGTCCGGGAGTGGACGACTTGACCCCTCGCGACTTGCTCACCTATCGCGCCGGGTCCCAAAGTGCCGCCGCCATCTACAAACCCTATGAATTGGAATTCCAGGACTTGGATTATTTATTCTTCTCCCTGGGAAATACCGATGGCGAGTGGTCCACGGAATTTATTGTGGATGATGTGGCGGTGTATTCCGTGTCTTCTGAAGAATAGTGAGGTGGGGAATCTCTGGCGATCGCTCAGAATCGGTTGCAAATGCCTCCTTTTGTGGTAAATATAGAATAATATGATGTCCGGACGAAGGCCAACAAAAAGCGGGCGATTGAAATCGCGCCGAACCAAGCCACGTCCGCCTACGTGGACTAATTCTTCTTTATTGCTAGTCCTCCGGATGCCATATAATGGGGGCATTGCTTCCGGAAATTTATGACACTGTTTGCCAATTTGATATCGATCCAATGGGTGCTTGTAGAGTTAAAATTGCTAAAGATAAGGCAGAGTTAGTTAAATCTTTAACTAACATGGACAAACATACCGGTCCTTTTCCCACTTATGCCGATGTTATGGTGTTTGCTGCTGCATTGGGTGCTAACCGGAAAAAGCGCGTTCCCCTGGGACAAACTTCAAAACGAGACCCAGCTCCAATTTCGATGGATATATTCGTGTCGCGGGGATACGATTTGTTTTTTAAGTTATTGGCGATCGCCGAAAATAAGCAGGCCAAAATTCTCTCTCCCAATGATGCCACCATTGAAGAAGAACGCGCCCAGATTTTTGAAGAATATGCCAATGGAGGACTGGAGGCTTTGCGCGAAGAATTGCGCGGGTCGGTAGACTATACCGAGCGAATTTTATTGATGCTCAGTCTGGAACGAGAACAGCAAAAAACCCTGGATGGCGAAGAATTCGATTTACGGAAATTTCTCAACTTTTGAACTAGCGTTAAGGGCGTTTTTATTGAGGTTATATGTCCGGTGGTTCCGCTGCAAAAAATCAATCGGTAGAGACGCGATTAATCGCGTCTCTACAAGTCGCAGATTGGCCAACTTAGGGAGATTGCGGACTAATTCTTTTGACAGCTATTCCTGCGGACTGCATAGGATTGGTAAACGGCAATATTTCACGGCGAACCCGCGCCTACAGGACGATAAACCTGGTGAAAATTTATCTGATTTTTCCAGATTGCCTAGGGTTACAGAATCGGCGGTAATCCCACCTGCTTCGGGGAGACGAATTTACCATCAAAACCCACCGCT
Organism: Phormidium sp. CCY1219; assembly: GCF_035615515.1. Taxonomy (GTDB): domain Bacteria; phylum Cyanobacteriota; class Cyanobacteriia; order Cyanobacteriales; family Laspinemataceae; genus CCY1219. The sequence continues at coordinate 6,944 of NZ_JAJENT010000405.1, read as the reverse complement.
TTTTCCTCGATAGTTCTCGCATCTGCCAACGCCTTGCGAAGTTCCGCCCGTTCCAAATCATCCTTTATCCCCCCTAAGAGATAAACGAGCAACTTCGCCGCCAAATCTCGTCCCGAAACCAGAACCCGCTTGCGATTTGGATCGTAAAGTACCCCATACCAAAGTGACTGGGGATATTCCATGCCGCTAAATCCACCGTCTACATCAAATCGCTGCAATTTCTTAAATATCTTTTTCAGGGAAAAGCCTTTCTCAAACACTAAAATTCCCATCGCCTGAGCAAAGGCAATTTGTCCCACGGGACGAAATAATAGATTGCCCTCGCCGCCATTTTTTTCGTGACTGAAGCGACGCATTTCTGGGGTTTCTGCCTCAGATTCGAGTTTCTGGTAGCTGAGTAAGCTGGCTAAATAATCGAACAATTCGCGAACGGCTTCTAAGCCTTCTTCGAGTTCCTCATCTTCCGGACGCAGGGGAATTAAACCTTTTTTGTTTTTCCTCGGTTTCCAGTGGGGAAATTTGTGGATTAAGTAGCGATCGCACATGTCTGCAAGCGCCTGTAGGGTAGTTAAAACCGTTGACTTCGCCGCCACTGTAGCACTATCCCAATTCACCCGAGGCTTGCGGTTCTTTTTGTCTCGGAATAAGGGATGATTGACCGCTACTTGGCGCGCAATAATCGAGAATCCATTATCCTCATTTAGTAAGGCGAGTTGTCCTTTACTGAGGTTAGCCGCCATTAAGTTCACGTGAACGAAAATCGAACGGATTCTGCGCCGCGCTTCTTCCCGGGTTTCTCCTTCTAATACGGCGGGAATGAATTCGATGCCGATTTTTTCATAGGCTAAATTTTGCAATTCGGCGGCGTTGATTTGATATTCTGCGTTGAGGTCGTCGAGGGTAATGGGCGCGCCTACGGGTTTTTTGGTTTTGTTGTAGCGCTGTAGTCGTCCGGTTTTGATTAAGTTCATCAACCCCTGCACTCCCATGAGTCGATGCTGACCGTCGAGGGCGTAAATGGAGACTTTTTCGGAAACTTCTAACACTCCGATGCTGTTGTCTTTATCTAAGGCGATGAAGTCAGATGCTCCTTGGCGTGCCCGCCCGTTTTCATCCCACTCGGAAGCGTTGGGATCGTCTACCCAGGCGGGACTTTGCACCACGAGTACGGCGGGAAATTTATGGGTGGGTCGCGCTACGAGATACAGGGTTAGGGATGCCTGTCGGGACCAATCTAAGGGACGCTGCAAAATCTCGTCAATGGTTTCGCGATCGCGCACCACGTTATCGGTTTTCGAGTCAAACTTGTTGCAAAATAGGGGCAGTTGCGAGGCGAAGCGCACCCGACTATCCAGCCACTCTAAACTGACCGACCCCATATATGCTTCGGTATTCCCCATTTGGGTTTTTTGCACCAACAGGCGATCGCTCCTCGCCAAATGCCGATCGAGCAACAAGGCGAGTGCTTCGCGATCGCGGTTTTCCCGTTCGAGGATTTTATTGGCAATGTCGCTATTTGCTTTCGGTTCGCGCTTCATAAATTGGGAGTTGAAAGAGAGATTTACATCTATTTTGCACTATTTTCCCCCCATTCGAAGTTCCCGAGGAGAATTTAGAATTAAAAATTTAGAATTGATAATTAGCAATTAATGCAATTTAAACAATGCTTTAAATATTTCAAATTAACAATACTTGGTTGGCAATTCATTAACTAAATCAATTTTCTAAAAATTTCAGTTTGATTAACTAAATGTAGGGTGGGTTCAGTATTTTTACACTCTATATTTAGTAGTTATCTCCTCAAACTGCAGAATTGTCGCAAAAAAAACTCAAAAAGTTGGTTGGTTTTTAAAAATTTTTATGGCATACTGAATGAAACCGATTGCCTGGGGTTTGATTACCACATAAAGCGAGTTTTGTCAAGACCCCATTCAAGAGAAGACTGCCAGAAGGGTGATATCCCTGCAGTTCGACAATTGAAATCCGGTTCGGTGCCCCTATCCAACCGAAAACCAGCACATTTAGAATTAAGCCAATCAGGGTGATTATGGTGAGTCCCGCGTTTGAATATGTATTGCCCGTCATCCGGGGAATTCAGGCAGGTCGAGAATACTACGTTTCCATGTGCCCCCTGCAATTGCTGCCGAAACTGCTGCCCTTGGATGAAGAAGAACATCTGCCAGAAACCGTCTCCAGACGGGCGCTCAACCCCAGCCGCGCGGCTCAGATTGCCCGGTATATTTTGAATAATCCCGCGAGTTACACCCTGTCGGCGATCGCCGTATCCATCGATGCGGATATCACCTTTGAACCGATGGGGTCTGAAGCGGACAAGCGAAAAATGGGGCGCTTGCACGTGCCGATTGATGCCCGATTTATCATCAATGACGGAGAACACCGACGCGCCGCCTTAAAATTGGCGAGCGAGCAAAATCCCGAACTGGGATACGAGACGATCGCCGTAATTTTCTTTCTCGATATTGGAGTGCAGCACTTGCAGCAAATGTTTCGGGACTTAAATCAATATGCTCTGCGCCCGGATCCCTGCCTAAATCTGCTTTACAACCATCGCGACGAGAGTGCAATATTGGTGAAAGCGGTGTGCGATCGGGTAGAGGTTTTCCGCGCCCTGACCGAAACCGAACGCAGCACCCTACCCACCACTTCTGGTAAACTATTTACGCTGAACAATCTCTATCATGCCACTGCGATTCTCTTAGAAAACCATCGAGATGAAGCCCTCGAGGGACAGATTCAACGGGCAGTGGACTTCTCGACCGCACTCAGCGCCCATATTCCAGATTGGCAACGGGTGCGAGAGCGACAAATGAGCGCCAGAGAAATGCGGCGAGATTACGTCCACACTCACCCGATCGCCTTGCGGGCAATTAGCCCATGTGGGTGCCCTATTGCTGGCGATCGACCCGGAAAACTGGGCCAGTCGTCTCCAGGGTTTGCGAAAAATCCAGTGGTCGCGTTCCAATAGAGAAGTTGCAGGGTCGAATTTCTCAATCTGCAACTTGCATTAGCCGCTTAACGGCTTATCTGAAAAAGCATTTGAATTTGCCCCTAACCCCGGAAGAGGTAGAATTAGAAAATCCCTTAGTTTGAAGGAGATAAAAATGAGTAGTGAAAACCAAATACAGAATAAGCAAGGCCAGCGTAGCGTTGCCGAATTAGTTGAAGCCATTCAACTGTTAACTGAAGAAATTCAAGAGCTATATTGTCAAGACAATGTACCGTTTGTTGTGGGCTGGAGTGGAGGAAAGGACAGTACAACAGTCTTGCAGCTTATCTGGCATGCAATTGCTGCCTTGCCCCCGGAAAAACGAAACAAGACAATTCATGTGATTACGAATGACACGCTGGTAGAAAATCCCATTGTTTCTGCTTGGGTACGGAAATCTTTAGAGCGAATGAAAACTGCTGCTGAAGAGCAAGAAATGCCTATAGAAACCCATTTAACTTATCCACCAGTCAAGGATACATTCTGGGTTTGCTTAATTGGTAAAGGCTATCCAGCACCAAGAAAACGTTTTCGTTGGTGTACGGAACGTATGAAAATTAAACCCGCTGACTATTTTATCCGCGATATGATAAGAACCAGCGGTGAAGCGATTCTTATTTTAGGAACTCGTAAGGCTGAAAGTGCCATGAGAGCAGCCAACATGGCAAAACATAGAGAGTGGCGCGTGCGCGATCGCCTCAACAGTAATCCTAGCCGTCCGAATTCTTTAATTTACCTTCCTATCGAAGATTGGCGCACTGATGAAGTTTGGATTTACTTAAATCAGTTTCCCAATCCTTGGGGACAGAACAATAAAGAGTTATTCAGCATGTATCGGGGTGCAACAGCAGACAACGAATGTCCTCTGGTAATTGATACCTCTACCCCTAGCTGTGGTGATTCTCGCTTTGGGTGCTGGGTTTGCACTATGGTGAATAAAGATAAATCGATGGAGGCGATGATCCATAACGATGAGGAGAAAGAATGGATGCAGCCTCTGCTCGATATTCGGAATGAATTGGATGATGAGAACGATCGCGATAAGCGAGACTTTCGCCGTATTTATGGAAAAGTCGAACTATTAGAACGCGATAATGATGGAGAAAAAATAATCTACCCAATTCCAGGACCCTACACCAAGGAATGGCGAGAGTATTGGCTTACAAGAGTCTTAGAAGCTGAAGCAATCGTTCGTCGTACAGCCCCAGAAGACATGCGCGATATTACATTGATTTCTCAAGATGAGTTGAGTGAAATTCGGCGCATTTGGTTAGAAGAAAAACACGAATTTGATGATAGCTTGCCAAGGATTTACGAAGAGGTTACAGGCGAACCCTTTCAGGATTCTCGTCCTGGTGCAGATACGCGATCGCTAGGAAGTGATGAGTGGGCAGTGTTGAAAGAAATCTGTGGCGAAGATGCCATGCAGCTAGAATTGATGGCCAAATTAATGGGCACAGAATATCAGTTTCGCAACAAATCGCGGCGGATAGGAATTTATGAAGCCCTAGAGAAATGCTTTAATACCAGTTCTCGAACTAAAAAAGAAGCGATTGACCAAGCGGAGCAAAAATGGAATATCAAAGAAGCAATCCATGAGGGAGATGTGAACAAAGTCAAACAACTGACTTGGGCGGGGATGAAATTCAAAAAACAGCAAACAGAGGAAGAGTAACACCGATTGCCAAGCAGGCAAACTGAGCAATAATACTTAACAGAAAGGGGCAGGGCAACGGCACCCGAACTTGTGGCAACAAATGTAACTATGCCGTGTCCTTCTACTACGGGTAATTACCCAACCACCAGAGGAAGAACCGTGATTTTTACCGAACTCGTACTGCAAAACTTTGGTCCCTATCTGGGGCGACAAGTCATCGATCTGCGTCCGCAATTCAAAGACCAATTGCGCCCCATCATCCTCTTTGGCGGAATGAATGGCGGCGGAAAAACCACCCTGATGGATGCCATTCGTCTTGCGCTTTATGGTCAGCGCGCCCAATGTTCCACCCGAGGAAATTTGAGCTATAATGACTTTTTGGTTCAGTGCGTCAACCGCAACAAGCCGCCGATGGAAAATACGCGCATTGAGTTAGTCTTTGAACATGTAGAAGATGACCAAATTCTCGAGTTGAGGGTAGTGCGTTATTGGGATAAAAATCCTAAAGATGGGAAAGATACATTGGGAGTTTTGGAAGGGGATTGGCCGCGCACAGATTTGCGGGATACTTGGGACGAATACATTGAAAACATGCTGCCATTAGGGATTTCTAATCTGTTTCTTTTTGATGGGGAGCAGGTAAAGGAATTGGCAGAACAGGAAACGCCGCCGCCTGTGGTTGTCGAGGCGATTCAATCTCTTTTAGGGTTAGAATTGGCGGAACGGTTGTCGATAGATTTGGATATTTTAGTCAGCCGCAAGCGCAAGAAACTGGCGAATGAAAGCGAACGCCAAAGTTTGGAAGAAATCGAAGAACGACTCTCGAGATATCAGGAGGAATATGAGGCGGCGAAGCAGGACTTAGGGGCGCTGCAAGGGAAGGTCAAATATGCGGAAAAAAACCAGCGGAAAGCGTGGGATAAGTTTGTGTCGGAAGGGGGGAAAATTGCCTCGGAACGGACACAGCTAGAAAAGCAAAAGCGCAACTTGCAAGAACAACTGGATAGTTTGCGGGAGGAGTTGGGAGAATTAGCGGCGGGGGTGTTACCGTTGGTGATGATTCAACCCTTGCTGGCGGAGGCGCTGTTGCAAGGGGAAAAAGAAGCGAAACACCAACAAGCGAAAATCTCGCGGGATGTGGTGAAGGAACGCAGCGATCGCCTGCTTGCTTATCTGGCAGAAATCAATCTAACCTCGGAACAAATCGATAAAATTCAGTTTTTTCTAGAACAGGAAGATAAAGACCTCAGCAGTCATTTGGCGGCGGAGGAGGACCTGTGGTTATCGGCGGATGAGGATACCCTGAGTATTATCGCCAATCTGCTGCGCCACCACCTAGGCGATCGCGTCAAATACACCCTCACAAAACTGCAAAAACGCAAAACTATCGAACAGGAGATTACCTTTACCGAAAGACAACTCGCCGCAGCGGCGTCACCAGAAATCTACCAACAATTGGAACAAGCAGTTCGCGACACGGAAGCGGCGCTGGTGGATGCGAAAACCAACTATGAAACTGGCAGAAGACGCCATGATGAATTAGAACGCAACATCAAAGGGGTGAAAAAAGAACTCGCCGAATACAGCGCAGTGAATATCGATCGCCAAAATGACGAACACATCATCCAATCTGCCAATAAAGTGCAAGAAACCCTGAAAGTGTTTCGGGAACGCTTAACCCTGAGAAAGCTGAACAAACTGGAAAGCGAAGTAACGGAATGCTTCCTCTACTTGCTGCATAAATCGGATTTAGTGAATCGGGTGGTCATTGATACTCATAGCTTCAGCCTTTCTCTGTTCGATATGGAAGGGAAACCGGTACCCAAACATCGGCTTTCTGCTGGGGAAAAGCAACTGTTGGCGATCGCATTTCTCTGGGGGTTGGCGCGGGTCTCGGGACGCCAGTTACCCGTGGCGATCGATACCCCATTGGGGCGGTTAGATTCCTCTCACAGACATAATTTAGTCGAGCGATATTTCCCTTCAGCATCCCATCAGGTGATTCTGCTTTCCACGGATACGGAAATCGGAAAAGTAGAGGTAGAAAATTTGCGCGAACATGAAGCGCTTTCCCACGAATATCTGCTAAAATATCAAACAAACGCGCACAAAACCGTAGTAGAAAACGGCTACTTTTGGTAGATATTTTCTACTCGTTACTAACTACTGGTTCGTGACTATTCGTTCCCAGGCTGAGCCTAGGAACGAGTTTAAAAAATTGCCTCTAGCAATTAAAATAGTAGGAGGCAGAGCCTCGGGAGGTTCGTTCCCAGGCTGAGC
>NZ_JAJENT010000404.1:0-818 GCF_035615515.1 Phormidium sp. CCY1219 | reverse complement strand
GAAAGTACCACAAAGTCATCGGCATATCGGATGATTTTCGGACGATAATTAACGTCTCGCTTTCCGTTAATGTTCTTCCTTTGAGGAAAAGCATTTACAACCGAATTTATCATTCCGTGTAAGGCAATATTGGCCAGGAGTGGGCTAATGAATCCACCTTGTGGAGTTCCAGCCTCTGTTACCTCGAATACGCCATTATCCAAAACTCCGGCTTTAAGCCATTGTTTGATTTTCCGTTTAATCACGGATGGACAATCTAGTTTGGACAGTAGGTAATCATGGTTGATTCGGTCGAAGCATTTTGCAATATCTGCATCTAATACCCAGTTAGGTTTCTTATGAACCTTTTTGAATATGGCGTCAATTGCGTCATGTGCTGACCTTCCTGGCCTGAACCCATATGAGTCTGCTTCAAACCGAGCTTCCCATTGCGGTTCTAGTGCCAGTTTTACCAGGGCTTGCTCAGCTCTATCCTTTATCGTCGGAATCCCTAAAGGACGCTTTTCATCGCGCCCTGGCTTTGGAATCCATACTCTGCGTAAGGCGCGGGCTTTGGAGTTACTCCCAAGTTTTTGGGCTAATTCCAGTCGTTGTGTTGGCCAGAGGGATTTTACTCCGTCTACTCCGGCTGTTCTTTTGCCCTGATTGTCTTGGGTTATTTTCCTTACTGCCAAGAGCTTCGCGTAATAGGACTTACTCAGGAGTCTTTGAAGATGCCTTGCTTTCTTGGACTGTCCAGACCCGTTCAGCTTTGTAAATTGATTTTTGCAGCTTAAATACCCGTCGATGGACTTTTGCCCAATTGATGGTATTCCATG
>NZ_JAJENT010000403.1:0-37466 GCF_035615515.1 Phormidium sp. CCY1219 | reverse complement strand
CATACCATGTTGCGAATGTGCCTCATTGCCGTGAGACATACTATGTTGCGAATGTGCCTCCTCGCTGTGAGACATACTATGTTGCGAATGTCCTTCCTCGCTGTGGGACATAGAGTGAGCGTGACCCATATCCGCCATAGTCCGAAGCGGGCGAGTTCTGCGTTCGGGAATGGGCGCGCTCATCCCCGGTTGCGGTGCAAGGGTTCCCCGCACGTAGCCACTGCGATCCATTGTCTCGGCAAAAATTGTATAGGCGGTATCTGCTTTCGGTTCTACAATGACATCGTAAGTCTCGGCAACAGCGATGCGGAATTCATCCACGGGCACGGGTTGCACGTTCTGCCCGTCGGCTTGAACCACTGTCATTTTCAGTCCAGGGATGCGAACGTCAAAGAAGGTCATTGCGGAAGCATTAATGAACCGCAGTCGCACTTTTTCCCCCGGTTGGAAGAGTCCAGTCCAATTGGATTCCGATGTCATTCCATTCATTAGATAGCTGTAGGTGGCACCGGTGACATCAGCAATATCTGTCGGATCCATTCGCATTCGCTTCCAGGGCAAGTCCTCAAAGAGGGTGCCCACTGTTCGCTGTTGATAATTGTAGTAATGACCCATTTTTTTCAAGTTAGCGAGCACTTGATGGGGATCTTCAAATGTCCAGTCGGACAGCAGCACTACATGGTCTTTTTGATACTCAAAGGGGTCGGGTTCTTTCGGGTCGATAATTAATGCTCCGAAGTGACCTCGTTGTTCTTGGAGTCCACTGTGGCTGTGATACCAATAGGTGCCACTTTGTTCCACCGGAAAGCGATAGGTGAAGGTTTCTCCGGGTTTGATGCCCGCAAAACTAAGCCCGGGCACGCCATCCATTTGAAAGGGAAGAATAATTCCATGCCAGTGAATGGAGGTATCTTCCTGGAGGTGATTGGTGACTTGAATTGTGGCAGTTTGTCCTTCACGCAAGCGCAGTAAAGGGCCAGGAATCGAGTCGTTAACGGCGATCGCACTGCCCGTTTCTCCGGCGATCGCGAATGGCATTTCGCGAATGTGCAGGTCAATTAACTCGGCATACTCCGATCCGTCTTCTGCTTGACTGGTAGCGGCGAGGCTTCGGGGATAGCTTCGCAATAGACTATCTACACCGATCGCCATGCCCATTCCGGCGGTAAAGCGCAAGAAATTCCGTCGGGTCAATCCCTTACTTTGCTGACTCATTGTTGTGTTTTCTCCGACTCTAACTCAGTGGCATTTAAAACGGTTTTTCAGTGATATTTTTCGGCGAAAGTATTGACCATCGTTCATTGTTTAGCCCCTCTAGAAGACTGCTTCCCTGTTGGCAACCCCCTCATCCATCCGGTGACTGCTAAACCCAAAATACGGTTTGAACCGATTTTGCCAGTTTTATTCCTCCCTCTATCCGTGGATTGCTGTTTAGCCATTATTCCCCAACAATATGAAATCGGGATGAAATCTCTCGGGATTTGGAAAATTTTTTTCGGCGGCGGCGGAGGAGATAAAATTTCATCCTCATTTCATCGGCGCTTGACAACATAATAAATATCGCTCTTTACCCAAGTGGCGTGGGGGACATCTACGATGAAACCAGGGTTTCCCCTTGATGCTCCACTTAACTGGAAAGTTAAAATTAGAACGACAGTCCCAAGTACAAGCAAAAAATTGACGTTGAGGTTTTATTATGCTCAAACATCTGACATCTTGGATTCATCAACAGTCCCGTCCCCTGCTATTATCGGGTGTTGCTGTAGTGGGAGTATTGGGAGCGACATATTTCACCGGGGGAATCGGGGCAAAAGCCACGGAGTTGCGAGTAGCTTATTACTGTTGGTTTGATTTGGGGTGGCGCGCTCTCGTTCGATGGTTCTGCGATCGCGCGCTACCCTCCACGTGTTTTCTGGGGTTTTTATGGGCGAGAAAATCCCTCGCTTGATTACGCTTTTGTCGCAAACACGACTTGATTATTCCTCTTTAGGTTTTCCTGGCGCGGTGGCTTTTTGTGCTGGATTTTTACTGAACAAAAACCACCACAATTCTAAGCCAATTAACGCCACGCCGCCCGCCGTGACCCCAATTTTCAGGGCCAAGGGTTGCTCGATCGCGCGAAAGTGACTTTCGGTTGTTGTTGCCTCTGCTGGCAGTTGGGCTTTGGCGGAAACCGGAGCAGCGCTCAGTAAAAATGCTGCCATAATTATACTATAAATACAGCTATTTTTAGCCTGTTTTTTCATTTTTTACCTCTTTTTTTCATGCTGCTAACTGCGATTTAACGGGCAGATAATTTGCCAATGTCTATTGACTCGTTTTCAGGCTTTAGTCAGGGAACGAGTTAACGCTTTACAACGAGTTAAAACCCGATTGTTTTTTTTTGCATAAGTGCGAATTAGCTGTAGCCCTGTAATTTGGCTTGAAACTTGCGTAAGCGCAGGGCATTTGTCACCACGGAAACCGAACTCAGAGCCATTGCTGCCCCGGCTAAAACGGGATTGAGCAACCATCCGGTAAAGGGATAGAGAATACCAGCGGCGATCGGGATGCCTGCGGTGTTGTAAACAAACGCAAAAAATAGATTTTGGCGAATGTTTTTAATCGTGGCGTGACTGAGTTGAATGGCGGTGACAATGTTTTGCAAATCGCCAGAAATTAAAGTAATATCGCTGGCGGCGATCGCCACATCCGTGCCGGTACCGATGGAAATTCCCACGTCAGCTTGTGCCAATGCCGGTGCATCGTTAATTCCATCCCCCACCATTGCCACCACTTTGCCTTCGGATTGCAATGCTTTAACGCGCTCCGATTTTTGGTCTGGGCGCACTTCAGCAAACACCCGAGTAATGCCTACTTCCCGGGCGATCGCTTCGGCAGTTTTCTGATTGTCTCCGGTGAGCATTACCACTTCTAATCCCATCTTTTGTAGGGATTTCACGGCGCTAGCAGAAGAAGGTTTTAATGCATCGGCAATGCCAAATAATCCTTCAATTTCGCCATCTACGGCAATCCAGGCGGTGGTTTTTGCCGCCGCTTCCCACGTTTCCCGATAAGACTGTAAAGATTGAATATCAATTCCCAATTCCTGCATCCAGCGCCCGGTGCCAATTTGTACCCAGCGATCGCTAATTTTGGCTTGCACGCCCTTCCCGGAAATCGCTTCAAAATCCGTAATTTCGGGAAATGGCGTTTCCACTCCTTGTGCCTTGGCATATTCCACAATTGCTTCTGCCAAAGGATGTTCGGAATTGTTTTCCACTCCAGCGGCTAATCGCAACAATTTTATCTCGTTATCGTGGGCGGTTCCGCCCAAGGTGAGGTAATCGGTTACTGTGGGTTTTCCTTGGGTGAGGGTTCCGGTTTTATCTAACACGATAGAGTTAATTTTATGGGCTAATTCCAAACTCTCCGCACCTTTAATTAAAACGCCATTTTCCGCGCCTTTGCCGGTACCGACCATAATTGAAGTTGGGGTAGCCAAACCTAGGGCGCAAGGACAGGCAATAATTAACACGCCTACGGTGGTAATAATGGCGAGGGTGACGTTACCTGTGAAGTCGAACCAAATCACAAAGGTGGCGATCGCGATCGCAATCACCACTGGCACGAAAACCCCGGTAACGAGATCCGCCAACCGCTGAATTGGGGCTTTACTGCCTTGCGCTTCTTGGACTAATTTCACAATTTGGGCTAGCATCGTATCTTTCCCCACTCGAGAGGCGCGGAATTTAAAACTGCCAGTTTTATTAATTGTTGCCCCAATCACTTCATCTCCCGATTGCTTTGTCACCGGCACTGGTTCTCCAGTCACCATCGATTCATCAATTGCCGAACTGCCTTCAATCACTTCGCCATCAACGGGAATTTTCTCCCCCGGGCGCACCACAATAATATCCCCCACTTCTACCTCTTGAATCGGGATATCCGCTTCTTTTCCCTGACGAATTACCCGGGCGGTTCTCGCTTGCAAGCCCATCAGTTTTCTAATGGCTTCTGAGGTTTCTCCTTTGGCGCGCGTTTCCAACAACCGCCCCAACAAAATTAACGTGACAATTACTGCTGCCGGTTCGTAGTAAACCTCGGGTTTTAAACCCTGGGATATCAAAAATACCGGGAATAGAGTGATGAATAGGGAATAAAAATAAGCCGACCCCGTTCCCAGGGCAACCAACGTATTCATATTCGATGAATGACCTTTAAAGGCTTTCCACGCGCCGACAAAAAAGGACTTGCCGCACCAAAATAACACCGGGGTGGTGAGGATGAATTGGAACCAGGCATTATGCGCCCACATGGGAATCCAAGGGATATCTAATCCCGTCATCATGGGTAGGGAACCAATTACTAAAATTGCGCTAATAATGCCGCCCACGATGACTTTGTTTCTCAGTTTCGTTTCTTCCGCTTCTCGGGCTTTTTTTTCTGCATCATCTTCACCCATTCCCAATGCTTCTAAGGGTTGAGCGGTATATCCCGCCGCCGATACTGCTTGCTGAATGTCTTCGAGAGTGGTTTGGCGCGGGTTATATTTAACGGCAGCTTGTTCCGCGCCAAAGTTGACGTTACATTCCCTGACGCCATTTACCTCGTAGATAGCTTGTTCGATGCGGGTGGCACAGGAGGCACAGCCCATCCCTTTCAGTCTGAGATTGACGCTTTCCATTATGATTTCCTTTTCAAATACATCTGCCAGATGGCTTATGGGTTTAGGATAAACTCTCCAGTCAGATGGAGACTCCAGTCAATTTAATAAAACTTAATAAAATTCAGAAGGGAATGAAATCGAGGGAGTTCTGCGCCCAAATCATGGCATCCTAAAATCAGAGTCTAGAGGTACGCCATGTCAACGGAATCACACAAACCAAAAGTTGTCGTCGTTGGTGCCGGTTGGGCGGGGTTAGGCGCAACCTATCACTTGGCGAAACAAGGATACGATGTCACCTTGTTAGAAGCTGGGGATTCTCCCGGCGGTTTGGTTGCCGGTTGGAAAACCCCGGGAGGGCGATCGGTGGAAGCGGGAATTCACGGGTTTTGGTATCCGTATTTTAATATCTTTTCTTTGGTGGATGAATTGGGGTTAAATCCCTTTACGCCTTGGACGCGATCGGCTCAATATTCCCCCGCTGGATTAGAAGTGGAATCGCCAATTTTTCAGGATGAACCGCGCCTCCCGATGCCGTTGGGTACGTTTATTTATCCGTTGTTTTTCCGCTTGCCGTTGATTGACCGACTCTCGGCATTACCGTTGCTTTATGCTGTGGTAGATTTTGATAATTCCGATGCCGCATGGCAGCGTTACGATAAAGTGACGGCCCGGGAATTGTTCAAACAATTCGGGGTTTCGGCCCGCCTTTATCGTCAGTCTTTTGAACCGATGTTATTGGTGGGGTTATTTGCCCCGGGGGAACAATGCTCGGCGGCGGCAGCTTTGGGAATGCTTTATTATTTTATTTTGGCTCATCAGCCGAATTTTGATGTGGTCTGGTGTCGCGGCACTGTGGGGGAAAATATTTTTAATCCCTGGTGTCAAACTATCGAAAAAGCAGGGGGTAAAATCTTCACTCAGCGGCGGGTGACGGATGTAAAAATAGACGAAAAAACCGGGAAAGCTACTGCTGTGGTTTGTGGGGATGAAGTGTTTGAGGCAGATGCGGTTATCTTCTCCGTGGGAATTACGGGGATGAAGAAAATTGTCTCGGGCAGTGAGAGTTTGCAGGGTCGCCGGGAATTTCAAAATGTTATGAATTTAAACGCGATCGATGTGGTGGCGACTCGCTTGTGGTTCGATCGCCAAGTGAATATTCCCCGGGCGTCTAATGCCTGCTTTGGCTTCGATCGCACCACGGGCTGGACTTTTTTCGATTTGAATGCGTTGCATGATGATTATCGCGATTTACCCGAAACTGTGGTGGAAGCAGATTTTTATCATGCCAATCAGCTTTTCCCCTTAAGCGATGCGGAAATCTTGCAAAAAGTGCAGGGGGATTTAGCCACCTGCGTACCCGGTTTTCGCGATGCTAAAATTATCGACAGCAGCGTAATTCGTCTGAAGCAAGCGGTGACGCATTTTTTCCCGGGTAGCTATCAGTATATGTTGCGGGGCAATACTAGCGTTGATAATCTGTTTATGAGTGGGGATTGGATTATCACCCGTCACGGTTCTTGGTCTCAGGAAAAAGCCTATGTTACTGGGTTAGAAGCGGCAAATCTGGTTATCGATCGCTTCGGAATGGGCAAGCGGGCAAATATTATTCCCGTGGAACCCGACGAACCCCACATCCAATTGGCGCGATCGCTCAACCAAACCTTGCGTCAGTTTGGAGAGAATGTCTTCCCCGATTTTTGGTTGCCATAAATGAGCATTGTACGGTGGGCATTGCCCACCTGCACCCTACTCCTCGGACTTGCCACTCTGGGCGATCGCCTGGGAAAACCAATTCGCTACTTTAATATTCGTTTCCTCATTCAAGCGTTCCAATGTTTGCTCTAAAAGCGACACGGACAATCCTTGTAAAGCCTCGGATAAAAACACTTGCTTGTAGTTTTTATCCTCGTAAAACCGAAAGCAAAAAACTCGCTTTGCTCGAATATCGATAACCCAATATTCGGGAATTTATAACTCGGCATAAAGATGTTTTTTTCATCCATATCCGTTGCCAATGTGGTATCGGCAATTTCAGCCACAAAATCCGGAACTCGTCACCGACTCAAGTCAATCCGACGCGGTTCGCCTTCTTTCCACTGCGGAATATTTTCTCCGATATATAGCACCAAATTCGGCGATGCTCCTTGCTTTTCCGGTTTTTCCAATACGCAACCTCCCAAATCGCTAACATTGAGGTCTCGAAAGCGACTGAACCAGATAAAAAATAACATGGCGAACAAACGAGTTACGTTAGCGTGGTTGATTCCTTGATTCCCCATGTCAACAAAAAGATACCCGCGATTAAAAAATACACGGACTCTCTCCAGAGTCGGATCGTCTCGATAAGCGAGGGAATCGTCCCAAGTGGCGGGTTTCCATTTGGGGGGTTCGGTACCCATCGAGATTTGATTGTGAAGAGGAGTTGCAAGGCTCATGGCTATTGGTTTATCTGCAAATGGTACTCTAATTTTAACGGGGTTTTTGTTTGGCGATCGCTCATCTGTACGGAATGAATTGAACCCGGGGGAAATCGGGGTCGAGGTGTGATTTTGAATCAAAAACTTGACAATTTTGCAAAACTGTGCTATGGATAGAGCATCCAAATACAACCCCATCCCAACGCGCCCGATAGGCGTTGGATGTGCGCTGTAGTTGCACATTTACTCCGGATTGCAGGAATTTGCAACCGATGTCCTAGCTTTCATTAAATGTGCGATTACAATGCAAATTCAGCCTGAATGTTTGGGTAGTCAACTGGTTTGGTGCCTCGGTTTCTGCCGATTGGGGAAATATGCCAAATCATTACGGTGCTAGAGGATGGGTGAGACAATCCATTTTCTCAAATCGAGTAAAAATTATGCCTAGAAAAAAACAGGAATCTTCAGCCAAGACAAAAAAATCAGCCCAGGAGAAAGTAGCGCTGTATTGGGACTGTCAGAATGTGAAAATCACGCCAGAACGAGCGGATTTTTTGCTTAAATTTGCCAGCGATCGCGGTGTAGTGACGAGCAAAAAAGCCTACTCCAACTGGAAATACGAAAGCAAAAATCATGCCCAATATTTAGAAAAGGTAGGATTTGAACGAGTAAACGTTTCGGACTCGGCGAAAAATAGCGTAGACCACAAATTATTAGTAGATTGTGCTGACGAAGTTTATGCCAATGACTCGCCCGATCGCTTTATAATCGTGTCTGGAGACGGAGACTTTACCGGGTTAGTTTACCTGTTAAAAAGCCGCAAAAAGCAAGTTATCGTCTTCGCTCAACCCAGTGGCGTCAGCCAAGAACTGATTAAGAACGCGGACGAATCCCACTTTATCGAAAGTGTCGATGAAATTCCCCAAATTCCGCCCTTTCGCAATCCTGCTTTACTGACCCTTGCCCTCACCCATCGCTCTTATACCAACGAACATTCCACCGCCGATGAAGACAACGAACGGTTGGAATTTTTAGGGGATTCGGTGCTGAATTTTCTGAGCAGTCAATTTCTCTATCATCGTTATCCGGATTTGAGCGAATCGCAACTAACGCGATTGCGGTCTGCATTAGTGGACGAACCGCAGTTAGCGGATTTTGCCCGGTATCTAGACCTGGGAAAAAAAATGCGGTTGGGTAAAGGAACGGTGAAAGATAAAGGTCGCCAAAATGAATCCTTGCTCAGCAATACGTTTGAAGCGATAATCGGCGCATATTTTCTTGATGCGGGAATGGAAGCAGTTCGCAATTTTATTCAGCCTTTATTTAGTGCGGCAGCCGACAGTTTGCTCGATACCATTTCGCCTACGAAATCCGACATGCTGGTGGATTGCAAAAATCTATTTCAGGAGTGGGTGCAGGCGAATCTTGGTCCGATGCAGCCCGAATACGAACCGATCGCCAAAACCGGGCCAGATCATGCGCCCCAGTTTACCGTAAAAGTCACCGTGGCGGACAAAGAGTACGGGAGAGGCACGGGAAGCAGCAAAAAAGAGGCAGAAAAGCGCGCTGCTGAAGCCGCCCTGGAAAAGGTGTCTGGGTCATAGGCGGCGGAGTTGCGATCGCCACCACACCGGTGAAAACTCAGGATGGTACAATCCCTGTAAACCAATCGAATACTATCCTGAGTCAGTTCCACGCCCACCACCACCCAGAGAGGAAAATGAGTCGCTTACTGTACGAAAAATCCGTTGCTTACCTCGGCCATTTAATTATTCCTTATCTCTTTGGCACAGTCGATCGCGAGTCAATCTATTCCTACAAACTGCTGTCGGAACTCGGACATAAAGGCATCTTTCATAAAGCAGAAAATCCGGCAGGAATGTATTCCAGTAGCGTTGATGGGATTATCGAAATCGCCCGAGAACATCTAGAAGAATATTCCGATGTACTCGACAGCATGGAAGTGTTTCAGCAGCGCTACACTTATCGCGATAACTTGATTATTGTGTACGAAATGGGAGGTAAATACTTCTACGACCATTTTAAGCCCGATAGCTTAAAAAATCTAGCGGCTCCTAAAATCTTCAAATCCAAACGCGAGTGCATTAACTGGATTAAAAAAGGACTCGATCGCTCCAGGCGCGATCGGCAAGTGAAAAAAGCTTAATCGCACTTTTTCACTCTTCCGGGGAAATTGAGACTTGAGAAGTGACATTGCAAACATCGATTCGTTCTCGATTGTCTCAATTTCCCCACCTGGGCTTGCTCGTAAAAATAAAACCTTTACAAGGCGCATTTTTCATTATATCATATTCACCAGAATCGGCAACAAAAGAATTAAAAAAAGCCCCCCAAATTGGGGGACTTTGCGTTTACGGGGTTCGGAAATAGAGGGAATGCAACTATCTTCGAGAGGAGGGTTGTTCCGAGGGTCGATCGCGTTTTGCTGTGGATTCTTCCCATTCCTTCCACATTCCATTGCCATTTGCCATCGAAGATTCCGGTGCGACTTGTGCAGAATTGTCCGTTTCGATTTCCGCGTGACCTTTGTGCATCAGACGATATTGCGCCTTCATAGCGATCGCATAAAACACCGGCACCACATACAAACTCAAAAACGTAGACACAAACATACCACCAACCACCGCCATTCCAATCGACACCCGAGATGCGGCACCGGCACCGGTAGCAAATGCCAAAGGCAACAAGCCAAAAATCGTTGAAAATGCGGTCATCAAAATCGGACGAAAACGAACCGTTCCCGCCTCCAGTGCCGCCTTAGTAATCGACATTCCCTCTTCGCGACGTTGGTTAGCAAATTCCACAATCAAAATCGAGTTTTTCGTCGCCAACCCAATCAACATAATCAACCCAATTTGACTGTAAACATTCAAATCCAACCCCGCCAACAACAGTGCAGCAAACGCCCCCAACAACGACAGCGGAACCGCCAACAAAATAATCAGCGGATCGAGATAACTTTCAAACTGCGCCGCCAACACTAAGAAAATAAACGCCAGGGCAAGACCAAAAATAAACAACGTAGCTTGACCCGCCTCTTGATATTCCAAAGACTGACCGGCAAGGGCAGTTCGCATATCTGGCGGCACCACTTCATCCGCTAACTGCTGCAACGCATCCAAAGCTTCTCCCAAGGGGACTCCCGGCGCGGGAGAGCCGGAAATTTTGGCCGAACGAAAGCGATTGTAGTGATTAATTTGCGGCGGAGTTGTAGAAGGCACAATTTGCACCACACTGCTCAACGGTACCACCTCCCCTTGATTCGTGCGGACGTATAATTGCTCGATATCTTGAGGAGAAGCGCGGAACTCGTCCTCTGCTTGCACCACCACTTCATAGCGGCGATTGCCTCGGTTAAAATTGGTAATTTCCTGTCCGCCTAACAGAATTTGCAAGGTGCGCGAAATATCGCGAATCGAAATTCCTAAATTCGCGGCTTGTTTGCGATCGACCCTAATCGTCAACTCCGGTTTGTTCAGTTTTAAATCCGTATCCACGTTAGCTAATTGCGGCAATTGTCGCGCTTGGTTGGCCAAGTCTTCCGACACAGTAGCCAGCTTTTCTAAATCCGTCCCTTGCAAGACGAATTCCAGCGGTTGGCTGAATCCCGAACCGGGTAAAGACGGCGGATTAATCGGCAAAACAAAGGCATCGGTGAGGGGAGCAAATCTGGGGAACAAACTGCCAATAATCTCTTGTTGAGATTGTCCCGGTTCGGTTCGTTCCGACCAAGGTTGAAGGCGGACAAAGGCAAATCCTTGGTTCACCTGTCCCGGGGCACCGCGACCAAACGCCCCGATGGTAAAATAACTTTTTACCTCCGGCACTTGACTGTAGATTTCTTCTACTTGTCGCATCACGCGATCGGTGTAGTTCAGGGTGACACCTTCCGGGGCGCGGACAATGGTAAAAATGCCGCCTCGGTCATCAGTGGGAAGAAAACCTTTGGGGATTTGCGTGAATAAAACGCCGGTCAATCCTAGAGAGAGGATAAAGACCAGAACGATAACGGCTTTTAATGGCATCAACCGCAACAAAGACCAGCGATAAAGACGTTCGGTGCGATCGAACAGCCACTCGATCGCGGCAAAAATGCCTTTTTTCATCTGCCCGTCATGGCGCAACACCCGGGCGGACAATGGCGGCGCTAAAGTCAGCGCCACAAAAGTAGAAATCACCACCGAACCGGCAAGCGTAATCGCAAATTCTGTAAATAATCGTCCGGTATTGCCGGTGGAAAATCCCACGGGTAGAAACACGGCAATTAACACCACGGTGGTGGCAATAACCGCAAACACCACTTCACCCACGCCTCGCATGGCGGCGTGGTACGGTTTCATATTTTTTTCTTCGATATAGCGGACGATATTTTCTAACACCACGATGGTGTCATCCACCACCAAACCGGTGGCCAAAGTCAGGGCAAATAAAGTGAGGGTATTGATAGAATAATCCAGGAAAAACATCACCGCAAATGCACCGACTAAGGAGACGGGAATGGTGACGGCGGGGATGAGGGTCGATCGCCAATCTCGCAGGAAAACGAAGATGACCAAAATCACCAGCAAGACGGCCAAAAATAAGGACTGCCACACTTCATCGATCGCCAATTCCACGAATTCGGACCGGTCAAAGGCGACTTGATATCGCATTCCTTCCGGGAAATTGTCCGCCAGTTCTTCCATTTTGGCTTTTGCGCCTCGGGCCACGTCAATGGTGTTGGCGGTGGAGAGTTTCACCACTCCTAAGGCGATCGCCGGTTTGCCGATAAACCGCACGAAGGAGCGATCGTCTTCCGGCCCAATTTCGGCGCGCCCCACATCTTTTAAACGCACTTGCGTCCCGTCGGGATTGCGCTGAATCACCAATTCTTCATACTCTGTCGGCGTCTGTAGTCTCCCCAAAACCCGCACGGAATATTCTGAGGTATCGCCTTCAATTCGACCGCTGGGAATTTCCACGTTTTCCTGTTGCAGCGCCCGTTCTAAGTCGAGAATGGTCAGTCGGCGGGCGGCGAGTCTCACCGGATCGATCCACAGACGCATGGCATAGCGCCGTTCCCCGCCGATAAACACACTGCTGACCCCGGAAACGGTTTCGAGGGAATCGATGACATAGCGATCGGCGTAGTCGGTGAGTTCTAAGGAGGTGTAGTTTTCTCCAAATAGGGCAAACCACACAATCGGCGAAACGTCGCCTTCCCGCTTGCTCACTTGCGGCGCGTCTACATTATCCGGTAATTGTCGCCCCGCGCGATCTACCCGCGATCGCACGTCTTGCGCCGCTAAATCCAAATCCCGATTTAAGTTAAACTGAACGCTAATCGAACTGACCCCTTCTCGACTTTCCGACGAAAGGGTTTTAATCCCTTCAATTCCGCTGATTTCATCTTCTAAAATCTCGGTAACTTCGGTTTCCACAATCTCCGGACTCGCCCCCGGATACACCGTGGTCACGCTCACCACCGGCGGGTCAATGCTGGGAAATTCCTGCACGGGCAACCGCGTATAACCCACCATTCCCACTAAAATAATCAGGATGGAACAGACAGATGCAAAGACGGGTCGTCGAATAAAAAAGTTAGTAAACATGGCAAAATTAAGGATGAAACTTTAACGGTTGATAATTGATATTTGAAAATCCATAAAAACCTCGGATAGATGTTAGTTTAACTATAAAAAAATTGCCTTTTTTCTCATCCACAGTTTATTCTTCTCCTGCGTCCTGGTTCGTTTCTTCTGCCGGGGATGCTTCTTGTTTCTCTTGGTTTGATGGTTCATTCCCGATCGCCATAATGGGTGCGCCATCGCCGAGTTTTTGGATGCCAGAAACCACAATTCGATCGCCGGGAACTAGACCTTGGACCACTTCGGCGCGATCGCCTTTAATCAATCCCAGTTCGAGGGATTTGCGTTTCGCCACCATCGGGTCGGATCCTTGGGCCACGAAAATAAATCGCTGTTGCCCTTGGAAAATCACCGCCGTGGTGGGCACTACGATCGCATTTGGGCGCTGGCTCCAAATCACCTTGGCGCGCACGAATTGGCGATCGCGCAATTCTCCATTATTCCGAAACGTGGCTTTCGCCAAAATCGTTTGCGAGTCTTGGTTCACCGTGGGCGAGACGAAGGTAATCCGCCCCTGAGTGAGTGCTTCTCCTTCGGCGTCAGAAATCTCCACCGGCAACCCCAGTTTTAACTCAGACCCTCGCTCCAGGGGAATTTCCATCCGCAATTCCAGCTCGTCGTTCTGCGTCAAGGTGGTGATTTTATCCCCCGCCTTCACATAGTCGCCCAATTTCACCGGTATATCGCCGATAATGCCGTCAAAGGGAGCTAACACGTTTGTATCTTGCAATTCCACTTCCAAGGCTCGCACTTGGGCGATCGCCTCCGCCAGTTGCGCTTCCGCCTGGGCGATTTCCTCCGGGCGGGTGCCATTTTGCAATTCGCGCAATTCTTGCCGGCGTTCTTCCACTTGCGCCTCGGCCCGGGCAATCTCTTCGGGACGCGCCCCACTTTGCTGCAACAGCAAGGCTTCTCTTGCTTCTGCTACCTGCGCTTCGGCCCGGGCAATCTCTTCGGGACGCGCCCCACTTTGCTGCAACTGCAAGGCTTCTCTTGCTTCTGCCACTTGCGCTTCCGTTTGTTCGATTTGCTCCCGTCGGTTCTCTTGCAGTTGCGCTAAGCGTTCCTTGGCGCGTTCCAGGTCGGCTTTCGCCCTGCGATTATCCGTGACCACTTCATCGAAGCGATCGCGCGAAATCGCCCCTTGTTCGACTAATACCCGATTTCGCTCCACCCGTTCCTCGGTTAATTCCACCCGCGCCCGCGCATCTTCGATTTGCGCCCGCGCTTGGCCGATTTCCTCTTGGGTGCTGCCCGATCGCAATCCTTCCAGTCGCGATTCGGCGGCATTTAACCGCGCTTGGGCCTGGGCAATGTCTTCCGGGCGGTTGCCGGCCCGCAGTTCGGCCAGTTGCGATCGGGCCGCATTTAACCGCGCTTGCGCCTGGGCGATGTCTTCCGGGCGGTTGCCGGCCCGCAGTTCGGCCAGTTGGGCTTCGGCGGCATTTAACCGCGCTCGCGCCCGGGCAATTTCTTCTGGGCGCGGTCCGGCTTGCAATTCGCTCAACCGCGCTTGGATGCGCTCTCTGGCGGCTTGGGC
Source organism: Phormidium sp. CCY1219 (assembly GCF_035615515.1). Taxonomy (GTDB): domain Bacteria; phylum Cyanobacteriota; class Cyanobacteriia; order Cyanobacteriales; family Laspinemataceae; genus CCY1219. Next base: position 23,213 of record NZ_JAJENT010000403.1, on the reverse strand, counting down.
TTGGCGCACTCTGGCTTGCACTTGTTTCGGATCGATGCGGGCGATCGCCTCTCCCATCGCGACTCTATCCCCGGCCCGCACGTAAATCTCGCTGACTCGTCCTTCCATTTCCGGACGCACTACCACCGACTGTTGCGCTTCTAAGGTGCCGACAAATTGGGAGGTTTCTTCGATGGTGGTCAGTTCCACGGGAGCGAGTTTCACCGGCACTCCGCGCGGTTTATTTTGCTGCGCCTGGGGTTGGGCGGGGGCTTGGTTTTGCACGGTCCACCAATACCACGCGCCTCCCCCACCCCCGGCGAGTAATAGCAGCACCAGCAGCGCCCAGCCAAAGCGTCGCCCTTTCTTGCTTCTGGGTGATTTTAAGCCTCGCTTTCTGTCGCGATCGCGCGGCGATCTGTCGCGATCGCGTTTTTGGTCTTCTTCTATGCCAGGGACTTTATCTTCGGTGTCGATTCTGCTCTGAGAAGATTTAGAGGAGTCCATCATTTTCCAAATACTCGCAATATTGTGGTTAATCGTTTGTCAAATTAAGTTTGAATCGTTCGCCAACCAAGCTTTGGTTGAGATTCACCTTGCGCCATGTCTACAGCTCAATGGCTGCTGGTTAGCTGGTTTTTTTTATAGTTTTGTGTTATAATCATTTGCTTTCATTCAGCTTCTTCCTGTCTCGCGCAACGCTGACTCGCCCCCGAGTTCGTTTTTTCCCAACAAATTCCCCCCTTTAGCATTACACTCCCTTCAATGACATCACCCGATTGGGTGAATTTATTTATCGGTAAAAATTCAGCATTAATTATGAGGAATTATAGCGCTTTCCTCATTGGCAAAAGCCTATCTTTCGCGTCACCTCAAGCAGACAATGCCCGCATTTATGACTTAGAAATACCGATTTTCGGTGCAGTCATTGCTGAAGCACAGTCTCCCTCGGGCCAGTGCCCACAAGCCATCGACTCGCGTTCTCGCTATGGTTCAGTATAGCTTGAAATGTTAATTTTCGTTACAGCTTGACATCTCAATCTGGAATTTTGCCGGAACCGCCGATTTTTCCGGTTGATAAACTTTTGCAAAAGCGATGAACAAAGGAAGGGGTGAGTCAGTAAGGGTGAAGAATTGCGCGCCCATAAACGATTCGTTTTGAGGGAAACTTTCAAGCGAAAACGGGGGGAAGCGATCGCCGCGATCGGGCAAGCCCCAATGATGAATTCCCCCGGGATGCTTCTGAAGTTTTCGCCCCATAAAACCTTGGCTGGGCATTCGCCACCCGAGAATTACTTTTTGTATAAGCCCCCTCTACGCCACTTGCATAGCAAATTCAACATTGCATTGTGGGGAAACGGTTTCCGGTTGTCTCCTCAAGGTCGCGAATCGCCATTTCCCAAGCCCGATCGCCCCTTCAATCCACAGCGAATCGGGGCAAATCTAAAGAAAAACAAAAGAAATGCGCGATGAAGGTTAACCCGGGTTGAAGTTGTTTAAAATGAGAAATAGCTGAAGGTAAAACAAAGGATTGCGATCGCCGATTGCTTCCCTCTATCCACCCTAGCCGCTTTTCCCAAGACTTGGGCGATCGCATTCTTGGTTTTATTACCTTTCGGGGCAATTGTGGTAGCAATTTAGCGCGAATCTCCCCAGACATTTTGCGCGATCGGGGTCTCAATTTCCCCAATCAACTTTCAAAATTGTCCGCCCTTTGCCCCCCAATTGTACAGGAGAACTACCGTGACTTTACAAGTCGAATTACTAGAGGAAAGCTTCGAGAAAATCAAGCCCCGTGCCGATGAATTCGCCACGCGATTTTACGGGTACCTTTTTGGCGACTATCCCGAAGCCCAGCCCTTATTTGCCAACACCAATATGGAAGAGCAAAAGAACAAACTGTTTAAATCATTGGTGTTGGTAGTCAACAACCTCCGCAAACCCAACGAACTCACCAATCCCCTGAAAGGACTTGGTGCCCGTCACGTGCAGTACGGTGCATTACCTCAACATTATCCAATGGTAGGCAAGTCCTTATTAAAAGCCTTTGAAGCCATCTTAAAAGATGACTGGACTCCGGAAGTCAAACAAGCATGGATAGATGCCTATGCTGCCATCACCAAACTGATGCTAGAAGGCGCTGACTATCCAGAAGAAATTTATCGAATGTAGGCAATATTTTACTGCCATTTGACTCGTTCCCAGGCTCAGCCTGGGAACGCCTCCCCACAGAAAGGCAAGCCTAATAAGCACGCTTTGACTCGTTTGACTCGTTTGACTCGTTTTGACTCGTTTGACTCGTTCCCAGGCTCAGCCTGGGAACGCCTCCCCCGAGGCTCCGCCTCCCCACAGAAGCCTAATAAGCACGCTTGCTTCTCGATTACATCACCGGAATTTCCGATAGATTCTGAACTTCCAATTGAGGAAGCGGGGAGATACAACCCTCGAGCAACCCATCAATTCCACTGACTGGCAAAACCGGGGTTTTGAATTCACAAACCAAGTCATCCACCGTCACATCATCGAGAAACCGAGTTTCGCCATATTTGAGCATGACATCCGGCAACAAAACCCCATCGCCCAAATCGCGATCGCGCAATCCCCCCCGCACATCTTCCCCCGTCAGCACTCCCGTCACGCTCATCGTCTGACCCCAAAATTCACTACACAGCGGAATCATTTCCACCGTTAATCCTTCCACCGCATTCAACCGGTCTAAAATCGGTTGAAAGGCATTTTCCACCGCATTTCCCACCACCCAAGTCAACCGACGCGGGGGCGAAACCACCGACGGTAAATCCATCGCCGCCGCCTCAAATTCTTCTAAAAACTGTCGAATCGAACCCACACCATTCCCCAGTTGCGGATAATCTTCATACTCCGACGCCTCGGGCAAATCTTCACCCGCCATTAAAAACCATTCATCCGCCAACCAGACAAACGTCGAACCCAATTCTCGGCGGAATTGGGGTTGCAATTGTTGCACTTGCGAAATCACTTCTCGTGCTTTTTCCCGCGTTACAGGCACCAATTCATCCGCTTCTGGACGAAATTTCGTCAACCCCACCGGTACCACCGCCACCGATGTCACTCCCGGAACTTCGCCGCCGCCAAATTTGGCCAAATCTAACAAAGTTCGTTCCAGATGTTTTCCATCATTAATTCCGGGACAAACCACCACCTGGGCGTGAATTTGCAAGCGTCTTTCTTGGAACCACTGAAGCTGGTCGAGAATTTGTCCCGCCCGGGGATTTTTTAGCAGACGAATCCGCACCTCGGCTTCAGTTGCATGAACGGAAACGTAAAGCGGAGACAAGCGCATTTGTTCGATGCGCTTCCATTCTTTTTCCGTCAGATTGGTTAAAGTCAAATAAGACCCATACAGAAAGCTCAAGCGATAATCATCATCCTTGAGATAAAGCGTATTTCGCATTCCCGGCGGCTTTTGGTCGATAAAGCAAAACGGGCAGCGATTGTTACACTGAATTAAATTATCGAATAAGGCGCTTTCAAATTCCAACCCCAACTCTTCATCGTAGTCTTTTTCGATTTCGATAACGTGGGTTTTCCCTCGGGCATCGAGCACTTCCACTTCGATGAATTCATCGGCGCATAAAAATTTATAATCAATCAAATCGCGCGGTTTTTGCTGGTCTATAGAAACAATAGCATCCCCAGGTTCAAAACCAATTTCGGCAGCAATCGAACCGGGTAAAACGCGAGAAATAACAGCAGGACGGATAGCAGCAGAACTCATAATATTTGCACCACAATAAATTGCATAACAACAGTTAAATTTTAATATCGCCTCCGGAAGAATTGCAATCAAGAAAAATCAGGTGTAGGGTGGGCAACGAGTTGCCCACCCTACCAGTGGGTATAGTTGCGAAAACCGAGACTCGTTGGAGTTAGGCGGAGTGCATCCGAGGCTTCACCGGAATCTCGATAATAAATTCCGCCCCCTCACCCGGTTGCGACACACAACTCAGATGACCCCCATGCGCGTCTACCACCGTTTGGTAGCTAGTAGACAACCCCAAACCGGTTCCAGACCCGACTGGTTTCGTAGTAAAGAACGGGTCAAATACCTTATTTAACACCTCCTGATTCATCCCCGGACCATTATCGGCAATTGAGATTTTCACCGAACCCTCGTTCGTGGTTTCCGTTTGAATGCGAATGGTGGGTGACGCAGGAAGGTTTTGCTCGTTATTCTCCTCCCGGCGCATAAAATCATGCAGGGCATAAATCGCATTACTCAGGATATTGAGAAACACCTGATTGAGCTGAGAGGCATAACAGGTCACTGGAGGCAGTTTACCATAGTTTTTTGTTACTTCAATCTCGTAGCGTCCTCCTTCTTGGCGCAATTTCGGCTGCAAAATCATCAGCGTACTGTCAATTCCCTGGTGAATATCCACTGGTTTCATATCCGCTTCATCATGTCGCGAGAAGTTCCGCAGACTCAGTACGATATTGCGGATGCGTTCTGCCCCTCCTTTCATGGAATTGAGCAGTTTTTGCAAATCTTCGATTAAGAAATCTAGCTCGATATCTTCCAGGGTTTCTGACACTGATGGCGTGGGATTGGGATATTCCTGCTGATAGACTTCAATCAAATGTAGCAAGTCTTGTACGTATTCCGAGGCGGGGGTCAAATTGCCATAAATAAAACTCACCGGGTTGTTGATTTCGTGAGCAACCCCCGCCACCATTTGACCCAAACCGGACATTTTTTCGCTTTGCACCAATTGCGCTTGAGTGCGTTGCAATTCGTGCAGGGTTTGTTCCAGGCGGAGGTTTTTCTCGTTTAATTCTTGGGTGCGTTCTTGGACTTTTTGTTCCACGGAACTATACAGCAAGGCATTTTCCAGGGAGATTGCTGCTTGGGAGGACAGCAGGCGCAAAATTTCCAGGCGATCGGGAGTAAATGCGCCAGTGGTGAGGTTGTTTTCTAGGTAGAGAATGGCGATCGGTTTGCCTTGATTGACGATCGGCATACAAAGCACCGATTTAACATTTTCGGCGGCAATATAAGGGTCGGCAGTAAATCGGCCCTCATTTGCGGCATCACTTAACACCACATCGGCGCGAGTGCGTTCCACATAGTTAATTGCGGTCACGGGCAATTCGTGGGACTGCAGCGATCGCCATTCTACCACCCCGGAATTATATTGCTCCACCACCACCTCTTCTGTCCCCACCGATGCCTCAGCAGCAATTCGCAGGGTTCCTTCTTCCGGTAAAATCAAAAAGCCTTTTTGCGCCCCGGCATTTTCGATGAGAATTTTCATCAAGTTGGCCAGTAATTTATCCAAGACAATTTCCCCAGAAATCGCTTGAGACGCTTTCATTACTGAGGCGATATCCAGTACGTTTGTCCCATTATCCGTAGTGGTGCGAATTGCCGTAGTGCGGGTATCGATTACCCCACTCGGGCCTGGAATTTTGGTGAGGAATTGCGGATAACGTGCCTCTAGTTGTTCTACTTTGCGGGTTGCGCCCCAGCGTTCGTATCCGTAGTACGCCTCCCGTAAATGAACTTGCGCGTATTTTTGTTTCTGGCGCTGCAGCCAGAATTTGCCGGCGAGTTCGTTGGCGAGGGCTTCGTTTTGGATAAATTGGTTTTCTCGCGCTGCGTCAATGGCGCGATCGTACTCATCTAACGCCGCTTCTTCGCGCCCCTCAATGCGCGCGATTTCCGCGTTGACTAACCGATATTTATGCTCGAAATTAGACGGGCAGTTTTCCGCCCAAAGGTTCATTTGCTGTTGATTTGCTTCGAGTTGCTGGAGATAGTGTTTTTTCTCCTCTCCTGACGCTTCGGGATAAAGTGCCGTTAGCAGCAGGGAGTGGTAGAAATTATATTCGGTGGCGGGTAAAGTGCCGGTGATAAAGGGCAAGTATTTCTCGATATCGCTGATGCACTCAAAAGCTTCGGTGAAACAGCCAGAAAGATAGAGAATTTGTAATTTCCGAATCAAATAGATGCACAGGGTGTAAAAGTTTTGCGTCTTCTGACATCGCTCGATATATTCGCTTTCCGCCATTTCTTCTACCTGAAAGGTTAACGGGTCTGGCGTTAGTTTCCGCAAGTTCCCCACCAGCAGTTGCACTCCCCCACAAATTTCCGAGGAAAGCTGATTTTTGGTTTTTTGAGTGAAGTGCAATGCTTGGGCGGTTTCTTCACTGAGTTGCGCCAGGTTTTCGCCTTGAAAGAAGGAATTGAGCGCCCGGTTGTGCAGCAGATATCCCGCATATTCTAAATCCCCGGATTCCAAGGCGGCTTGGTAGCCTTCGCGGTTCAGTTGGTTGGCTTCTTTGATATGATTGAACCAGTAACTCAATGCATTGGCAAAGCCGGCACAAGCTTTCGCTTTGAGTTCGTAGTTGCCCCATTTTTCAATTAGGTTGAGGGCCAGCAGCCCAAACTCATAGGCGGATTTATATTCGCCAAATACCGAACTGAGTAGCAGTCCGTAATTCGTGTAGGAAAGACAAGATTCGGGGATGCTGCCATAATCGAGGGAAATGTTTACGCCTTTGAGGACGATCGCGGTCCATAACTGCGGATCGCTCAGATAGGCGGGGGGCGCAACATTAGTGAGTAGTTTTAAGGCGACTTTTTTCTCGGGCAGAGTCATTTCCTCTGACTCAATTAATGAGGCAATGTCTTTCCCGGCCCATTTGGCTTTGGCGGCGGCAAATTCGGTGGCGATCGCATCGGATAACCCTTCTGCTGGCAATTCTATATCTAACATCGCTAGGGCTTCTTTCCCGATTTTTACCGCTTGCTCGTATTCGCCGCTGAGGGCATACTGAACCAGCAACAGGTTGTAGATTTCTGCTTTTTCTAAAACGGTTTTGGCTTGTTCTAAGGTCAGATAGATATAGCGTTCTGACCCTTCAAAGTTCCCGGTTAAGTATTCCACTAAAGCCCGTTCTTTGTGCAGGGCGATCGCTACCTCGTAATCCCTGTCCCAAATATTCGCCGGTAATCCTTCCATCCCGGCGATTAAATATTGCCTTGCGGCGACATAAGCGGTGGCATATTTGGCTTTTTTCGCCGCCTCTAAGTTTAAAGATGCCAGTTCGAGTTTTTCTGCGGGTTCTGAAATCAGCGATCGCCCCACATTCAAATGATCCACTAGCTCAAAAATCCGTTCCGCCCAATATTGCGCCGGCGTATTCGTCAGCAACATCCGCCCGATTTGCAAGTGAACTGCTTTTTTCTGGGCATCTTCAATCAGAGAATACGCCGCTTGTTGCACGCGATCGTGCAGAAACTTGTAATTCAAAATCAACAAAGGATTGATAGATTCTGGCGCGATCGCTTCATCTTCTCCCTCCGCAATCGGCAAAATCAACCCTTCTTTAATCGCCGGCGACAGGTCAGCAAAGGTACCAAACGATTCTTTATTATAAATCAACGACAGGGTGTTTAAATCGAATTGATTCCCCAAACAAGCACCGAGGCGCAACACTTCCTGGGTCGCTTCTGGCAATTTCCTTAATTTGCCAATCATTAATTCTACCACATTATCCGTAATTCCAACCGCCCGAATTTTCTCCATATCCCATTCCCATCCCCCAATATTATTCCCCCCAGCTTCTGGATTAAACGCCAGTAAATTTTCCTGATAAAGGGTTTTCAGGAATTGATTGACAAAAAAGGGATTTCCTTGGGTTTTCCTCACCACCAGTTCCGCCAAGGATTGCACGGATTCCCCATCCCGATGTAACGTCTCGCTGAGCAATTGCGTCACTTGTTCTCTCCCTAACGGCGTTAAGGTCATCTGATTGATGGTTGCCCCTTCTTTTCTCAGTTCGTCCAGGGTTATCATCAACGGATGGGTTGAGGATACTTCGTTATCTCGATACGCCCCGATCGCAAATAAATACCGCGTTTGCTCGTCGGTCATCATCAGTTTAATCAGTTTCAGGGTCGCCGAATCTGCCCACTGCAAATCGTCCAGAAACACGATTAATGGATGTTCCGGCGCGCAAAACACGCGAATGAAGTTTTGGAACACGAAATTAAAGCGATTCTGCGATTCGGTCAGTCCCAATTCTTGCACCGGCGGTTGCGATCCGACAATCAGTTCTACTTCCGGAATCACATCAATAATAATTTGCCCGTTTGCGCCAAATGCGGCTAACAGTTTTTTCCGCCATTTTTCCAATTCGGCTTCGCTTTCGGTCAGCAGTTGACCCACTAACTCCGAGAATGCAGTCACGATCGCACTGTAAGGAATATAGCGCTGAAATTGGTCGAATTTCCCCGAAATAAAGTATCCCCGCTTTCGCGTCAGTTTCCGATGAATCTCGCTGACTAAGGCGGATTTCCCAATTCCAGAATACCCGCCAACCAAAATCATTTCTGTTTGTCCTTGCAAGATGCGGTCAAACGCATTCAAAAAACTCTCGATTTCCGATTGTCTGCCATAGAGTTTTTCCGGAATTTGAAATTTGTCGGAAATATCGAACTTACCCAGGGGAAAGTCCTGAATATAACCCTGCGATCGCACTTGACTGAGACATTCTTCTAAATCGGCTTTTAAACCCCAGGCACTTTGATAGCGATCGTCCGGATTTTTCGCCAGCAACTTCATCGCGATATCGGAAACGGCTTTTGAAATATCCCGCTGACGTTCGTGGGGGGCGACTGGCTCGATCGCCAGATGACAATGCACCATTTCCATTGGATCGGTGGTTTCAAATGGCAATTGATGGGTGAGCAATTCGTAAAACGTAACCCCGAGGGAATAAAAATCCGAGCGGCGATCGAGGGTTCTGTTCGTTCTCCCGGTTTGCTCTGGGGACATATAAGCCAAGGTTCCTTCTAAACCCGAAAGTGTATCCTCAGAGGGATTGTCATCTTTGCGGAAGCTCGAAATACTAAAATCAATCAGTTTGAGTTGCCCGGTGGCGGGATTAAAAACGATATTAGACGGGTTAATATCTTTGTGAATCACATGATTGGCGTGCAGTTCGCCTAGGGTTTCTGCCACTTTAATAGCAATCGTGAGAAAGCCTAAAATGGTAAACTTTTGCGAATTCATCAAGATTTTTAAGGATTCTCCCCCAAAATCTTCTAAAATCGCAATTGGCGTGTTATTCTGTTTTTCTAAGCTATAGGCTTGTACCACACCAGTTAAATTTAAAGAGCGGGTGAGTTCGTATTCTTGTTGGTGATTGGCGAGTTCTTCGGCGCTCGGATAGTCTTTATTCAGCAATTTTAGGATAACCGGTTGACCATCCTGCTCTCGGCGTCCCCGATACACTAAAGTATTGGGACTTTCGTAGATTTTGGCGAGAACTTGGTAGCCCGGAAGCGATAGCATAATTAAGTCATCCTGTCGAGGGGGTTGCTCCCATTATTATAAACTCGTCCCGGCAATGGGCGATCGCGCGGCGGGGGCAAGCCGGAGGAGAAAATTAGCCGCGAGGGCGAGATTTTCTCCTCCGTACTTGTGCGGATGCAATTTTGGGTGGCAAGTTTCTGAGTTTTTGTTAAAAAATGTAACGGATTGCCTTCCCCGGGAGGGGGAGTGGCGATCGCGTTTCTTCATCGGGGAAGGGGGTGGGTTGGGGTTTTCCCTTCCGGGGATTTCCCCCCACCCGAATCGGAAAGCTTCCGTTAGATTTGGGGTAGCACTCCAGAGGCAATCCCCACCAAAATCCCCACACCAAACAGCAACCGATACCAGACAAACACCCAGGTACTTTGGGTTTGCAAGAACCGAATCAACCAGGCGATCGCCGCATAAGAAAATATCGTAGAGGAAATCAATCCCCCCACCAGGGGAATCAGACCGATGGTGCCCAAATTGCCTTCCACCACATCGAGCAGTTCCACCAGGCCCGCTAGGGTAATAGCCGGGATGCCAAGCAAAAACGAAAACCGGGCCGCTGTGGGGCGTTCTAATTCCATAAATAAACCAGCGGTAATCGTCGAACCCGATCGCGAGACCCCCGGAATTAACGCCAACACCTGAGCGCACCCCATCCAGAGGCCATCTTGCAGGGTCACTTGGCTGAAATTGCGCTTGCGCGTGCCGATGCGTTCCGCCACGGCGAGCAAAATCGCCATCACGATCGAGACAATGGCGATCGAGACCAAACTCCGCAGAATTTTGTCATAAAAATCCGGAACTGCATATTTGACCATTGCTCCGAACACCAGAATCGGGATGGTGCCTAAGGCAATGCCCAGGACAATGCGAAAGTCGCGATCGTCGTATTCCCGACGCACCAGCGCCCGCAACGCTCCATTGGTCAGGGCGCTCAAGTCGTCCCAGAAATACCAAACCACGGCGGCGATGCTGCCCAACTGAATCACCGCACTCAAGGACACTCCCGGATCTCCCCACCCGAAGAGTACCGGAACCACTTTTAAATGTGCCGTGCTGCTGATCGGAATAAATTCGGTTAATCCCTGAACCATGCCCAACACGATCGCCTGTCCGAGATTGAGGGAAGATTCCGGTCCGCCGCTCACCAACTCCGGGGCGCTTTCCGCCGCTTGCGCCAGTTCGATGCCCTTGCTGGGGAAAAGCTGGGGAGTCGAAGACCATGCCGGCGCGAGATTGACCGCGTTAGAGGCGGCGGAAGCGAGTAGCGCACCAAAGGTGCCGACGCCCAAGAAGGCAAAAAACTGCTTGCGTGATAAAGCCATGCTGTTGCTTAGGGTATCTGTGCAAAAAACTAACGTTGAGTTTCACCGGAACTCGATAAATTCCAGGAGAGGCTCGTGATGTCTATTGTTCTGTAAATGGCGAATTTTGACTTGCGGGCGTCGGCAAGTGTTAATTGAAAATTGTACATCTGATATTCTACCGTTTTCAAATTCTATAGATATAAAGTAAAATTTAGAGAGGAAATATCCCCCCCGAGGGGATTATTCCCGTGATATCTTAAATAAGATGAAGTTAAGTTAAGAATATTAAAGACTTGTTAAACAATACTGGATCCGCATACATCTGCCCCGTTACCCTGCTCAAGTCAGCGATCGCCCGTCAATGGCCGGGTTTGAAACCCTTCAAACTCAGCCAGAGAGGGTGGATTTTCGCCGCTGCCGCATTCTTAGTTTCCGTGCCGGTCTTCTTTGAAGCCCCCTTGGTGCGACAGTGGCCCTGGTTGGCTTGCGCCCTGACCGGCGGATGGTTGTGGTTGGGAAAAATGCTCTTATCCCGTCCCGGAACCCGGGTATGGGGAGACTTGTTAATCGGATTTACCGGCAGTTGGTTCGCCGGGGCGGTGTATTGGGGGTGGTTGCGGTGGGAACCCTTGCTACACTTACCCGTAGAGGCTGTGCCCCTGCCCCTGGCCCTGTGGTGTTTGTGGCGAAGAAAACTGCAGGTGGGAAGCTGGTTTTACCTCGGGTCGCTGTTTGGCACGGCGGTCACCGACTTGTATTTTTACCTGGTGGATTTGATTCCCCACTGGCGTCAGTTAATGCAGGTAGAACCCGAATTAGCCGTGCCAATTTTGCAAAGCGCGATCGCCCGAGTTCATACCCCCTGGGGGGCCACCTGGGCGATCGCTCTAGCCATGTTGCTCCTGGGGATGGGGATTGTCTCCTTACGCTGCACTAAACTGCACGCCTGGGGATTCAGTGGTGCATTATTGAGTACAATTTTGGTAGACGGCTTGTTTTGGTTGGCTGCCTTAGCAGCTTGACGGGGAACATTCCCTCTAGAGGAAGACGCCTCTACCCGGGGAAATTTCTCCGACCAAACAAAGCGCTAGCATCTACTTTTAGAATTAGAGGGATTGAGAACTCCAGAACGTTGGTGCTAAGCCTGTGGCAAATTTCCCAACCACTCCTCATCTCGTGCTGCGAACAGAAGCAGGTAATCGCTATCTTCCTTTAGTGGGGAGTAATTGCTGGACGATTGGCCGGAGTGAAGATAATAATTTCGCGATCTCGGATCGCTGGATTTCCCGCACCCATGCCATGTTGCAATGCATGGATGGGGGAGAATTTTACTTAATCGATTTAGGGAGTCGCAATGGCTCGTTTATCAATGGCAGACGAGTCAGCATCCCGGTGATTTTACATAACGGCGATCGCCTAACCTTTGGTCAAACCGAGCTGGAATTTTACTCCCCCTCGCCGGCATCGGAAGATGAATCGGAAGAATTAGACTCCCAGGATTTTACCGTCACCGCCGCCTTGCACGTGCGTCGGCTGATTTCGGTGATGGTGGTGGATATCCGCAACTTTACCGTGTTGACTCGGCAACTAGATGAAAAAATCCTCTCGGAGGTGATCGGCACCTGGTTCCGCCGTGCGGGCAATATCATTCGCGATCGCGGTAGCTGGGTGGATAAATACATCGGCGATGCGGTAATGGCGGTTTGGTTCCACAGCACTGAGAAGGCGACGAATGAAGAAGTGCTGCGGATTTTTCAAGCGCTCAATTCCCTGCATGAGGCAACGGTGGAACTCAACGATCGCTATCCCCTACCGTTTCCCTTGCGAATCGGTGCCGGGTTGAATACCGGCTATGCAATGGTGGGCAATACCGGCAGTGGCGATCGCCCGGACTACACCGCTCTCGGAGATACGGTCAACTCCGCCTTCCGTCTCGAATCCGCCACGAAGGAAATCGGTCTCGACATCGCCCTCGGGGAATCCACTTATCAATACGCTAGCGGTGTATTCAGCGATCGTCCCAGTTTGTTCGAGCAATACAACGTGCATCTGAAGGGATATGAAAAACCTACCATTACCTATGCCTGCTCGTTTGAGACCCTTGATGCCTTTTTACGCTCTAACGCGCAAAACCCCTAGTTGCGGGCGCAAAACAGAAATCTGCCTCGCCAAGTACAATAATTAAGAAAATCTGTAGCAGAAATGGTAGTCTCTAAATAAGGGCTGTTTATGAGACATAGAGGAATTCAGTTATGAGAAGATTGGTTCGCTTGATAGCAGTCTTGGGTTTGGCGATCGGCTGCCTCGGATGGTTGGGTCTGTCCCAACCGGCAATTGCTGGCAGTTTTAGTGATGTCAGCGTCACTTCGCCCATGTTGGCGGCTCAAGTGCTTTACCGCAATGAGGTGAACGAGAAGCTCGGCACCGAATTCGGCAAGAAAATTGATTTGAATAATTCTAACGTTCGCGCTTTTCGCAATTATCGAGGAATGTACCCGACCTTAGCTCGGATTGTGGTAGAAAACGCCCCTTATGAAAAGGTGGACGACGTTTTTAACATTCCCGGATTGAGCGAGCGTCAGAAAGAGGTGCTGCAAGCCAATCGCGATCGCTTCGCCGTCACGCCGCCGAGCGATGCTTTAGTCGAAGGCGACGACCGGATTAACAACGGCTACTACTAAAGCCAACACTGCTTTGGTTAAAGTTGGATCGTAAATTTCGCCCTTTGTCAATTAAGGTTATAAAAAGAGCCTTATCTCCAGGCTCGAGCGATCGACAGGGGGCGATTTTTCATTGGTCAATCCATCCGATTTGAATTCTGAGCCAAATGCTGCTTTACCCACCGCGTTTGACGTGTTGGTGGTGGGTGCCGGTGCGGCGGGCTTGTATGCGGCACTTTGTCTTCCGCAATCCTACCGCGTGGGTCTGATTAGCAAAGACAGTTTGCCGGTTTCGGCGAGCGATTGGGCACAGGGGGGGATGGCGGCGGCGATCGCCCCGGACGATTCCCCCCTGCTGCATATCCAAGATACCCTGCGCGCCGGTGCAGGTCTGTGCGATATTGAGGCGGTTCGCTTTCTCGCCGAACAAGCCCCTGGCTGCGTTGAAGATTTAATCAATTTAGGCGTGACTTTCGACCGCGAAAATGGCAAGCTCGCCTTGACCCTAGAAGCGGCTCACTCTCAGCGTCGCGTTCTCCACGCCGCCGATACTACCGGCAGGGCGGTGGTCAGCGTTCTGAGTTCCTGCGTCTTGAATCGCAAAAATATCCAGGCGATTGAAAATGCCTTCGCCGTGAATTTGTGGCTCGATCCGGAGACTCAACGCTGTCAGGGAGTCAGTTTGGTTTATCAAAATCAGCTCCACTGGGTGCGCGCCGGTGCGGTGGTGCTGGCAACCGGCGGCGGGGGTCAGGTATTCGCCCAAACCACCAATCCCTCGGTGAGTACCGGCGATGGGGTGGCGATCGCTTGGCGCGCCGGTGCGGTTTTGCGCGATTTAGAATTCTTTCAGTTTCATCCCACTGCCCTGACTAAACCGGGCGCACCCCGCTTTCTGATTAGCGAAGCAGTTCGCGGCGAAGGCGCTCATTTAGTGGATTCTCAGGGCCGACGCTTTGTCTTTGACTATCATCCTGCCGGGGAACTCGCCCCCAGAGATGTGGTGAGTCGCTCGATTTTTATGCACTTAAAGCGCACCGCCGCCGATCCGGCGGATGCCCACGTTTGGTTGGATTTACAACCTATTCCCCCAGAGCGAATCCGTCACCGCTTTCCCAATATTATTCAGGTTTGTCAGCACTGGGGTATCGATCTGTTTCGTCAACCGATTCCAGTGGCCCCCGCCGCCCATTATTGGATGGGCGGCATTCAAACGGATCTCAAGTGTCGAACTTCGATTCCGGGCTTATATGCTGTGGGCGAAACCGCGAATACCGGGGTACATGGCGCAAATCGCCTCGCCAGTAATTCTCTGCTTGAATGTATCGTGTTTGGCGCTCAGTTGGCTGATGTGGAAGTTTTTGGCGATTCCCTATGCCCCTCTCCATCAGAAGTCAGCCCCCCTGGGGTGTCTTACCCCCTGGACAAGCCTCGGGATACCCTCGCTACAATTGAAGCGCTGCGGCAGTCTCTCCCTCGCCTGGTTTGGCAAAGTGCCGGCATTGTTCGGGGTCAGCGGGCATTGGAAGAGGCGATCGCTCGCGTTAACACCTGGCACGCTGAATTTGCGGCTCTGCCCCTCAGTCGTTATTTGTTTAATGCGATCCCCGGTGAAAATATCCGGTTTGCCCTCCCTGACGCCAACCCTCTCTTGCAACGTTGGGGCGAAATGCACAACTTACTCAATGTGGCGTTGTTAATCCTGACCAGTGCCGCTTTTCGGCAAGAAAGTCGCGGCGGTCACTATCGCGAAGACTACCCGCAACCAGACCCCACCTGGCAAACTCACACGATGGTTCGCGATCGCACCTGGCAACGAGTCCCCGTGCGCTCCACACCCATCGAAACCGATTCCCCGTAAGCAACCTTCCCAGCTCTTTTCTAGCCGCTGGGGGTTTATTACCTATCTCTCCAGAAAAACTATTGCCCACACTATTTCACCGCACAAGGATTAGCGACTTCCCGCTCCATCCGTGCGTTCTGGCTCTCCATTCACCACCGGATCCTCCTGCTCGGAAATCAATACCGTCGAGCTGAAAGCTGGCCGATCCGATTGAAAATCTTGAATGACACTGGTTTCAGGTATGGCGGCGGCGTTGCCAATAAAGAAGAGTTGGCTGGCTACACCGATTGCCATTGCTGTAGTGGTGGATTTAAGAAAAGTAACCATAGCACCCATAACCCCATAACGACCTTCCTAGTAGATTTACCCTCTCTGTTTCTAGTTTATCAGTAGAATCACGGAGTTGTCCACTGAGGAGACAGACAAGGGGACAACGGTTGCCCCACTCTTCAGTATTTCTACGGGGAGTACCCAGGAACGCCGTTTTTCCTTCGATGGAGCAAATCCAAAGACTGGCAAGGGTTTTACGCCCAACCCTCCTCTCCCCTTTTTTGCAAAACGATGGTGCGACAAACGACTTCCGAAAGTTTAGATTATTTTAAGCTTCCCTGACAATCTGTTCGCCGTCGGAGTTTCGGCTGAGTGGTAAAAATTTTATTTTAAATTAATATTACAGATTATGAACCCATCCGTACAGCCCCAGGCAACTTGTCTGCTGGGATGGGAGCATAAGCCAGTTCAGGCGGCACAAACAGCCCCTCGCAAAATATTCTCGCCTCTACAATGTCGGGGATTGAACAATTCGAGCGCCCAAGCAGGAGAAGAGAAACTCTTATCCCGGGGTGCTCGGGGTTGAGCCGATGATGGCGGCGGAAAAAACCTGAGCGATCGCGGGGATGGCTTTAAGAAAATTTCACTTGATTCTTACCGCTTTCTTTTGCGCGATACATCGCCGCGTCTGCTTTATTAATCAAACCCTCTAAATCCTCACCATCTAAAGGATATAAGCTAATCCCGATACTGGTGGTGACGTGGATTTCACGTTCGTGCAACACAAAAGGCGCAGACAAGGTACTCATAATTTTGTGAGCCACCCTGAGCGCATCTTGTTTTCGCGGAATGGCCGGCAAAATCACCGTAAACTCATCTCCTCCCAAACGCGCCACCGTATCGCTACCGCGCAAGCAAGCGCTCAGTCGGTTGGCGACATCTTGCAGCAGGAGATCGCCGCACTCATGTCCTTGAGTATCGTTAATCGTCTTAAACCCATCTAAATCGAGAAACAAAATCGCCACTTGCTGCTGATTAACTGCCGCCCATTCTAACGCTTGACGCAGACGTTCGTAGAAAAGGGTTCGATTCGGCAAACCGGTCAGCGTATCGTGATAAGCTTGATGTCGCAAGCGATTTTCTGACAGTTTTAACTCCTCATAAGAAGACGCCAGTTCCGCCGCCGTGCGCTTCAGTTCTTCTTCCATCCGCTTGCGTTCGGTGATATCGCGGATTGCACCGACTAAAAACACATTGCCAGCGGGATCTTTATGTAACGACCGTTTGGTAGCAATGAAATGGGTGATTCCGCGAGCATCCGTAAATTTTTCTTCATTTTCGATAGGCAAACCCGTTTGAAAAACCTGCTCGTTTTGCTGCCAAAATATCTCTGCTTCTTCTGAGGGAAAAAGGTTGGCCGCAGATTGGTGGAGTAAATACTCTAAAGGGTAGCCGATAAATTGACAATATGCTTCATTGAGGACTACCCATCGGTGGTTTTTATCTTGCACAAAAATTGGGTCGGGAATTGTATTAATGATTTGATGTAAAAACTCTTTCGATTCGGCAAACGCCCGTTTGAGTTTTTCTTCTCGGTAAGCGATATACCCGGTGATTCCCACTGCCGATCCGCCGAGAGTGATTAACGGAGGGATCAGGGGAATCCACCATCCCAGGAGGAACAGAAGGTAACAAAACCCGGTTAGGCTGCCACAGGAGAGCAGTAGATAAAAGGTAAAGCGCAAAGGCGATCGCCAATTCCAGCTCAGACTTGCCCCCACCCAAGACCAGAGAAAAATCCACAACCATTCCATCGCCTCGGGCCAGACTTGAATCGACGGCGGGCGTCCATCTAACGCTGCATTGAGGATTTGGCTGACAAACAAAGCGTGCAATTCCACCCCAAACACTTTTTTAGGCGGTTCGATCCAACGACCACTGTAAGGGATGTAGAAAAAATCTTTCAAACTCGGGGCGATCGAGCCTATCAGAACCACGCGATCGCGCACCCACGCTGGCGGCACCTTTCCTTCCAACACCTCCGCCATCGACACCGTGCGGAATCCCACGGACGGAGATTCCCGATTTTCCGCAGGCGAGCGAAAATTAGTCAAGAGTTGATAGCCCCCATCATCGGCGCGCACGTAGGCACCATCGTAAGACTCAAACGGTCGAAAAATGCTGCGACCTAATTTAAAATGGCCCGGATGATGTTTCAGGGTCTCGAGCTTAATGCCTTCCTCGTCTAGATAGAGAAATGCCAACTGTAGGGCTAAGCTGCGGTGAATCGTGCCATTTTCAGTGCGCCAGTAAATTAGATTGCGACGCACCTTGCCGTCGGAATCGATCGCCACGTTATTGAAGCCCACAGCGTTGCGTTCGGCAAGCACCGTCGGCGGTGGCACCCCGAGGCTTTCGCGATCGGCGAGTTTTTCAATCCCTATGAGATTGGGAGTGTTAGCAAAAACCTGGTTCAATTGCTCGTGCCCGGGTTGTACCGGCAAATCGCGAAATAAATCCAACCCGATCGCCCGGGGGTTGAGGGCATGGACTGTTTCGATTAATTCCGCCATCACGCGATCGGGTATCGGCCAAGTTTGCAATTTTCTCAGGTCTGATTCATCGATGCCGATAATCAGACAGCATTCGTCAATCGGTTGTTGGGGACGCCAGCGAAACATTTGGTCATATGCGCCCCACTCTAATGACTGCAATAGTCCCAAGAAGCGGACTAGCAACACAAAACCGGCAACACTGGAACAGGTTACTAACAAACCGCGCCCTTGCCGAAAGAAAAGCTGAAAGATTGCCCACCATTTTGGCGGGGGTTTGACTGGCTCGGTGCTCATCGACTAGAGAATTATAGTGCAATTAAATCTCCGTTGCGATCGCGCTTCATTTCCGGAATATCCCAATGCAATCGGTAGTTGAAACCTGATTGGGAATCTCGCCGATGGCTGACAGTCAATTGCACGCTAGCGCAACGGCAGTGAATATCGAAAGTCACGAGGCCCCTGATAGCCAGATAAGTCAGCCAGTTCTTCTAACGATCTTACTCCTGGGTACATCTGCCCATTTATCTCCCAAGTGGGAACGCCAGTAATATTGGCTTGTTGGCACAGTTGTGGCTGAGCGTTTTTGCCTTCGGGATGGCATTCAATGGTGTTGAGAATATCCAACGCTTGCTTGCCAAATAGTTCTTTCTGTTCGTGGCAGTGCGGGCAGGTGTATGCTACATACACTTTAGCGTCTATTTCTGTAAGGTGTTTTGCTAAGGCGATTTCTGCTTCTCCGGAGGTGGTTTTCACACTCCACCCGATTCCCGGGGTGGGTCTTCCACTCGGACCGGGTACCACGGTTTTGCCTGCCACGGTTTCCGAGGTGGCCACCGGTTCGTTAACGTTGGCATAAACGCCCAAGGCTGCGATCAGCGTCACCATTGCGATCGCAATTCCCGTAAAGAACAGTTGGCCTTTATCTTCCCAATCTTTGCCGATCGTGGTTAAAACAAACAAAAGCACCGATAACACTGCTGAGACGATGCAGTAGGGGCACAGCGCTTTGATTTCAAAAAACATCAGGTAGGTAAGCTGGCTGCTAAACACCACCATTGCGGTGGCGATTCCAAACATCAGCAACCAGGTGAAGTTTTCTGCCCTAGCGCGCACCTGTTTTTTGCTTTCTGAATCGATGAATAGGGGCGCAATTGCCAGAACCGCCATGCTGGTATAGGCTAAAAACCCAAATACGGTGAGTGGTATGCCGAAAACTGTGGCATAGGGGCTTTCCAGTACCAGCTCGCAGCCCTTGGTGGGACAGACCTCCGCTGCCGATCCGCTCAACTCGGCGACGGTGAGAAATGCAGTTTCCAAAATACCAATTGTGGCGATCGCGCCGATGATATAACGCGACCTGCGATAAATCCAGGGAATAGAACGTCGGCGTCTCATCAAACTCTCCGAGACTAACTTTTCCGTGCCCCTCCAGTACGTGACTGGAAAAGCGAGTACCCTTTGATTTTGGCACATCCGACTTCCCACGCAGAGGGTCGTGTCCCCCGACCCGAATTAAGAATTAAGAATTAAGAATTAAGAATTTCTCAATTCTCAACTCTCAATTCTCAATTTTTTTTGCCTCACCACTCTCCCCTGTGCTTCTTCCGAGCATTTTAGGAGTGCAATTTAATGGAGGACAAAGGTTGTGCTTGGGTTTGGGGATTGAGACAGCGACGAGTCGCCTCCACAAACTGACTGACCCGAATCGGATCGATGGGTCGATCCAGCTTTCCGTGTCGTTTCAGGGAGCTACAGACGATCACCCCATTCGCCGCTTGCATGAGGGTGGGAATATTCTCCCAATTGGCACCACTCCCGATGAACACTGGGGTACCCTTTGCCGCCGCCGTGGCTAGTTCTAGGTCTTCCAAGCTGGGGGGAGAGCCGGTGGCCCACCCGGAGAGAATAACCCCATCGGCTAAACCGCGCTCGATGGTTTCTTGCACCGCAGTGGTGAGATTGGGGGCACTCAAGGGACGAGCGTGTTTGACCAACACATCGGCGAAAATTTTGACATCGCTGCCTAATTCTCGGCGATAGCGCAGCAGTTGATGCGCTTGTCCCTCGATTACTCCTTGGTCGGTTGCCATTACGCCAGTGAGTACGTTGACGCGAATGAATTTGGCTCCCACACAAGAGGCGATCGCCAAACCGCTTTGGGCGTCATTTCGCAAAACATTAATTCCGATCGGCACGGTGACTAGGTTCATTAGCCGATCTACAATCAAGGTCATGGCACTGACCACCGCTGGGTCTACCTGAGCGTTGGTAAACGGAGCGTCAAAAAAATTTTCGACAATAATGCCATCAACCCCGCCAGATGCTAGGGCTGTAGCTTCTCGCTCAGCTCGATCGATGACGGTGCTGAGGCTGCCCCCCCACCGCGCTGATGTCGGCAAGGGCAGTAAATGAACAACACCTATAATCGGATTTTGGGTTTTGAAGAGCTGTTTTAAGTCCACGTTGTTTCTTTTCGGACGCCGCAGGAAATTTCGGTCAACCAATGTAGTGAGTCAGACTTGCTTGCCACCTCCAAGACCCGCTGTTACGGGTCAGATCGATGGCTGCCTACTTAAAGGCCAGATCGTTACACCCTCCCTTTCCGTAAAAAGAGTTCGGCGCATCCGATCGCGGATACACGATGGCCTGTCCCTAACTGGGAAAATCAGACACCACTCGCTTCCGGATACGAGTCCTTCGACTCCCTCATTCCTAATTGCTCATTGTACTGCTGTACCCGACCATCCGCGATCGCCACATCACAGTGACCACTGATGCCGCTTGTCGGAAGTAGAACAGGCAAGATGACCATTTTACAAGAGTTTTACCGTTTTTAACTTCGCAACTAAATAGTTTTTCAGTAAAAACAAATTTCTCCAAAAAAACCCTATCAGGGTTTTTGGATCCCTCGCAAGTGTCTCCCCAGAATCCCTCTCCCTCTTTGTGCCAGTGGCTCTCTGAGGAAGATGGCTCTATCCACTCCACCGTCGGGGTGCCGCTGTTGTCGATCGCCCCCGGGTGCTACTCCCATTCTGACCGCGCCCCCCTGCCTATGGCGATGTCGCGATCGGCTTTCAGTACAATATCTCTATCCCGTTGTCCTACGCATTCTGAGTGTCCATGATTCCGTCGGTTTCTCAAATTCCCATCCAACAACTTGCCTCGGGCGATCGCCTCTCGATTCAACTCTATAAATTTATCGGCCAACATCCGGGCAAAAAAGCTTACCTACAAGCTAACTTACATGGTTCGGAAATCTCTGGCAATGCCGCGATACATCAGCTTATCGAATTTTTAATGACACTGGATCCTAGTCAGCTTGCTGGGGAAATTTGGTTGGTGCCAGTGTGCAATCCCCTGGCTACCAATCAGCGATCGCACCACTTCTCTAGCGGTCGTTATTCTGCCTACGATGGCAAAGACTGGAATCGCATCTTTTGGGACTACGAAAAAGAACAAGAAGGCGACGAAATCTCCGATTTTGCCAAATCTCAACTTCATCTTTCCCCCCCAGAAATTCGTCACAACTATCTCACCCTCATCCAACAGCGCTTTCACCAGCTTCTAGATGAGATTAAATCTCCCGCCGGCGTCCCCTTTACGGATCGCTATCGCTATATCTTGCAATCTCTCTGTCTCGATGCTAACTATGTCATCGATTGTCACAGTTCCACCAATCAAGGCTTAGACTATCTTTATTGCTTTGATGCCAGACAAGACAGTGCCAAATCCTTTTTGCTCGATTATGCCCTGTTAATGAATGAGTATGATGGCGATGCCTTTGATGAAGCATTTCTCAAACCTTGGCTTGCTCTAGAAAAACAATTGGCTTTATTGGGTAAAAATTTTACCTTTGATGTGGAATCTTGGACTCTGGAACTCGGGGCGGGAATGCAAATGAATCCCGAGTCTGTGGCTAAAGGCGTCCGAGGAATTAAAAACTATTTATCTCAAAAAGGAATGCTAGACATTCCGGGATTTCCTCTACCGGAAACTCAGGATTTCTCCGTGGAATTTACTCCCAAAGACTGCGTGCAGAAATATTACGCTCTCTTGGGGGGAATGATTCAGTGGAGAATTCCCCTGGGTACCCGGGTTAAAACCGGCGATCGCCTTTATCAACTCTTAACCTTTGACAAAAGCGATCGATTCCCAAAACTTATCGATGTCTGCGCTCAAACCGATGGCTTCATCTTTGACCTATCCACCAATCACTCGGTAAATGAAGCTGATTACGTTTTATCCATGTTTTCACAATAACCCACCTTCATAAAACAGCTCAGTGGCGTTTTGCAAATCTTTTGCGAGCGCCCTTTTTTTTACTCAATTTTTTGACTCAACCCTGAAAAAGCAAGCGCCACGCGCGATCGCCGCCCCCACCAGAACGCAAGGGTCAGAACGCTGTTGTCGCTCCCATATCCGCAGGTGTTATTGAGCGTGAAGGGCGGTTGCGCTCTTGCGACGCGATCTACTCCGTCCGGAGAACGCCCGCCGCTGATTGGAGCCAGTGGTGGCTTGTTCTCTTTTATGGCACAGGGAGTTAGCCTTTGACTGGTGGTTTTTGTTCTCGCGCCACAGGGTAATTTTTTCCGGACTTTCCACGATTAAGCAGACAATATCGGCTTTCAGGTACTTTTGACACATCTGCACGGCGGCTTGCCGTCCCTTGGGCGAAAAAGATTGAGCGGCGGTGAAAAGTGTATTGTGCAATACAAGTTGCCCGGTCTCTTGACAAGGGATCCCTTGCAGTTCTAAATCTTCTGCTCTCAAAAATAGCATCGGTGTCTGCTCCTGGCTTGCTCAACTTTCCTTTGACCCCCAGTTTACCCATAATTTCACACAGTTTTATCAATTACTTTACAAAATCTTTAAAAAACTGCCTTGACAGATTGCACGCGGGTGTTTCGTTTTCCTGGGATCGCCCCCGTATCGAGGGTTTGAGGGGCTTGCTGCCGTCACTCAAAAATGCCCCCGGTTTTTTCGGTATGAGGGCACAATCTAGCTAAGCACTCATGCAAAATAAATTGCACATCCATTTTTGAGGTTTGTAGGGTGGGCAGTTCCTTGAATCAGTTGCTATTGGCACCTCGCTCATCTGGATCTGCCCACCCTACCCACTGCAATTATTTTTGCCCGAGTACATAGATAGCTGACATCAACCCACTCCCTGGGCGGATTTTAGCTTCTCGGCGGGAAGCCCCGCGCTCTACCCGTGCTTGGTGAGCGTCGGGATGAGAGCCAGGGGA
>NZ_JAJENT010000402.1:0-334 GCF_035615515.1 Phormidium sp. CCY1219 | reverse complement strand
CTACCCTTTCACCATCATGTTGAAAGACACAGAAGAGGACTCGTCGGTAGAAAAACCAGAATACAGACTCAAGTTAGGCCCAGGAAGTAAAACAACAGGGATAGCAATTCTCAAAGAAAACAAAGGAATTTGGGCAGCCGAACTCAATCATCGCGGCTTCTCAATTCAGCGGTCCTTAGAATCTCGCCGTTCGTTAGGGGGGAGTAACCGAATTAGCAACCTTACTCTGTCTTGCGTGAAGTGTAATCAGAGAAAGAGAAATAAGCCTGTGGAGCAATTCCTAAAAAAGAAACCGGAATTACTGAACGAGATTCTGTGGTCTGCCAAGCGCCCA
>NZ_JAJENT010000401.1:0-22234 GCF_035615515.1 Phormidium sp. CCY1219 | reverse complement strand
TGAAACGCGACTGCGGCGACGATACTTGGAGGGTGACTTCCTGGGAAAATAGCTCGGTGCCCGGTTAATTTTTCAGCAAAGCCTCCTTCTTTTCTTGAAGGGGGCTTTGTTGTTTTTCAGAAGCGGCGAAACCTCGGGGGGTTGGCCAGAAAGAAATTTTTTCATCTTTTGATAAGTGATGTTACAGTTGGTGCCCTTCATTCCCCTCAAAGACCCGAGAAATTGCGGCTTTGAGGGGGTTAGGAAGCATCTCTAAGAGGATTTTAGAACAACGAAATAAGGAAAAATGCTATGGTAGGGTGGCATGGCCTGGAAGAGAGAAATCAATATAGCACATAAAGAGATACTGGGTGTCTGGGAGTGGGTGGTGGCTAAGGAGTGGAACATTAGCCTGCGTTTGACGTAAGCGTGCCCCCGTGAGGGCTATAGGCTGTGCGACCTGGTTTCCAACGGCCTACCTGAGACGAAGCGTCGGGTAAATTGAGCATTGAAAATTAAGAATTGAGGAATAACAAATAACAAATGACCAATGATTAATGACGAATGACCAAAAAACCGACTGTCCCCGGAGAGCGGGAACAGTCGGTTAAGAGAGCCTTGGAGATAGAACTAGGCTCTAGGCTTCCTTATTCAAAAAGCTCTGAATTTGAGCGATCGCCAGTTTGCCGACATTGTAAAGCGCCCAGCTTCCGGCGGCGATAATCGGCAGCAACACGATCAGTACGCGCAAATCTAGATCCATATTGGATACCCCCTTCTTCAGATTTTTAACTTATCTTCATATTTCTCCTTATATTGTGCAACGAACTGGCCAGAAAATCCAGTCCCCGACCATCAACTTTTGTAAAATGACCCCCACAGGACCATAAACCGCGCCCAATCCTCAGTTTTCGATCGGCTTAAGCAGGGGCGGTAAATCCCAGATCCGTGCCCTTGCCGGCGTGAACCAAGGCCAACTTTTGATAGCGGCGCGCGTGTTCCACCAATTCAGCGGCTTCCGCTGGGGGGACCTCGCGCACCCGCTTCCCGGGAATGCCCACCACCAGGGAATTAGGGGGCACATCTTTAGTCACCACCGCACCGGCACCGATAATGCTACCGCTGCCCACGCGCACCCCATCCATCACCACGGCACTAATGCCAATCAGGCTCCCGCGTTCGATGTAAGCGCCGTGAACCACTGCCCGATGCCCCACGGTGACGAAATCTTCTAAAACCGTCAACTTGCCGGGATCCCCGTGAAGAATGGCTCCATCTTGGATATTGCTACTTGCCCCGACGATAATTTTTTCCACATCGCCGCGCACCACCGCACCGTACCAAATACTGGCACCGGCACCCACCTCCACCGCACCGATAACCGTGGCATTAGGGGCGATGAAAGCCGCCCGGGACAAGTCTGGATCGGACCAATAAGATGTGGAAGTTGTCATGGGTTGATTAAAATCACTCACGAGATTTGCTGCCTTGAACAGAAAAATCAATCAAAAAAATCAGCTAGAGTAGAACCTGTCTAGCTATAATAAAACCACCACAACTGGCGCAGAAAAGGATATTGGCATCGAGACCGCCCATGATAAATTCAGCTTCGCAATACCCCATATTCGGCCCCGAGATTCAGTGTCCCCATTGCCGTCAGACAATACCGGCTCTGACGCTCACGGATACCTATCTGTGTCAGCGACATGGTGCATTTGAAGCCAACCCGAACACCCGCGAACTGATTCATTTGCAGTCCGGGCGTCATTGGCGTCAGTGGAATAACGAGTGGTACCGACAACATACCCATCCCGATGGGATCCGCTTTGAAATTCACGAAGCACTCGATCGCCTCTACACCCAAGGCTACCGGGCAACTCGCGTCATTATTGCCCAACGCTATAAAAGCCTGATCGGTGCGTATTTGGAGCGCAGCACTCCCTGGCGGGGTCAGCCCGAGTCCGCCGCCGCCTCCTCCACGAAGCTCAAACTCTACGGTTTACCGGTGGAATTTAGCCCCGACTCGAAAGAGGAGCCTTGCTGGGAGGTGATTAATTTTGAATTGGAAAAGGAACGCGGCGTACCGATTAGATATCCTTATTTCCGGTTGTTTGAATAGGAAAAGGCCATTGTCAGCGCCCAATCGACCCCTGAATCGGTGATGATTGCCGCCAGATGAGTCGCGATTTGTCCTCAAGCTGTTAATTCCATGCATCACGCTTCAATCCGCACTGCCAATATTCATCGCGCGATCGCCTTCTACGAACAACTGGGCTTTACCGTCTGCGAACGGTTTACCGCCGGGATTACCCTCGCCTGTTGGATGGAAGGATTAAACGGACGCATCGAGTTAATTCAAATTCCCCAACCGAAACCCACCCCGGATGCTTTCCACGACGAACACTACACCGGGTATTACCATCTATCCTTTGACTTAAGCTTCCTTGCGCCCGACTTGCCGAGTTGGTTAAATGACTTGAAACAGCGTTTGGACAAAGCGGCTCAGTCCAATCCAGAGGTGCAACCCCTGAAGATATTGCTCGAACCGACCCAGCAAATTATCGGCGATCTCGTTTATGAAGTAGCCTTTATCGCCGATAGCGATGGATTGCCTTTAGAATTTATCCGGGTTTTGGGGGATTCTGGAACTTAGGACAACCGCGAGCGGCAACTTTTTTTCCATAAAACTTGACAAAATTCGCTAATTGTGGTAATAAACGCTCTTGCGAGCGGGGATTTTTTGGTGGCCAGATCCGAGAGGTTTTCCACCTCCTTTCCGCCAGGGCATGGCAACCGTGGCAGATGATAAATTCGTTTTGGAACCTTTTCACGGAGTTGAACCTTTATGAATCTGATTCAAACTGTGCGATCGCGCTGCCATCAATTCGCCCGCCTCGGGTTGCCCTGCGGATTGGGACTTCTCCTCACCGCGATGCTGGACTTGTTTGTGGCATCTCCCACCGCACTCGCCGCCACCGCCTTTCGTCCCCCGAGCAATCTCGCCCGTCAACCCGTCACCGAAGTAAAAGTGAGCTTGGGTAACGAAGCGGACGAACTCAAATTTTTCCCCGACACTCTGGAATTCGTCTCCGGAAAGCGGTACAAACTGGTTCTCGATAACCCCAGTCCGCAAAAACACTATTTCACCGCGAAAGATTTCGCCGATGCAAGCTGGAGTCAAAAAGTGGAAGCGGCGAATGTAGAAGTCAAAGGAGCGATCCACGAATTGGAACTCAAACCCACTGGTGAGGCGGAATGGGTATTTATACCCGTCAAACCCGGCACCTACAGCCTTCGTTGTACCATTCCCGGACATGCCGAAGCCGGCATGATTGGCACCATCACCATCGCATCGGGATCGAAAAACGCTTAGGGTGTCAATGAGACGGAATGGGTAGAAGTGCCGATCGCCGGACAGCAGAGGGAACACCCAACTCGCTTCTACCCAACAGCAGACCGATGGGCGATCGCGATTTGGGGCGATCGCCCATCAAGAATACCACAGATAATCGCCTGTTTCAAATGAGATAATCGCCGGCGACTCAAAGTCCCCGCCCAATCGCGAAACTGCGCTAAAGACGACTGGAAAAATTATCGGTTCGTGGTTTCATTCGTGCAGTGGGGAATTGAGAAAAATCTGTTAAGTTAATTAAAGAACTTGCAGCAGAAGCACTGCAGCTGACGGCCTGTTCTGCGCGGATCCCTGAATCCTATTTACGGTCAATATCATAGTTATTTATCGAGTACATGAACATTCTTTCCAATTTACTTCCCCAATCGACTCCACAACCTCGGGCCAAAAAACAGCAGCGTCGGGGCATCGAGCTCAAGTCCAAGCGCGAAATTGAAATCATGCGTCAGGCATCGCGCATTGTAGCCACGGTATTGAAAGAAATCTCGGAAATGGTAGAACCGGGCATGACCACCGCCGATTTAGACGCTCATGCGGAGAAGCGCATCCGGGAAATGGGAGCTACTCCCAGCTTTAAAGGGTATCACGGATTTCCCGCTTCGATTTGCGCCAGCGTCAATAACGAAGTGGTGCATGGCATTCCGAATAAAAAGACGGTGCTGTGCCAGGGAGATGTGCTGAAAGTGGATACCGGGGCGTATTTCCAAGGATTTCACGGCGATTCTTGCATCACGATTGCGATTGACGAAGTTTCCCCAGAAGCGGCGAAGTTAATGCAAGCGGCAGAAGATGCGCTTTATAAAGGAATCGAACAAGTGAAAGCGGGGAATTACCTGCTGGATATTGCTGGGGCGATCGAAGATTGTGTGAAAGCCAATGGGTTTAGCGTGGTGGAAGATTTCACCGGTCATGGGGTGGGTCGCAACCTGCATGAAGAACCCTCGGTGTTCAATTTCCGCACCCGGGAAATGCCCAACGTGAAGCTGCGCCCGGGGATGACGTTAGCGATCGAGCCAATTGTCAACCAAGGATCGAAACACACGAAGATTTTATCGGACAAGTGGACGGCGGTGACGGTGGATAATTCCCTGTCGGCGCAATACGAGCATACCGTGCTGGTGACAACGGACGGCTATGAAATTTTAACCGATCGCACCAAGCTGTAACCCTTTTACCGAAACTCGGGTGGGCCACCCCACCACCCTCCACTCCCAAAACACCAAAGCGGCCTGAATTTCGCAATGTTGGTGTCTTGGGAGATTTTTTTTGAGCAAAATGCACGGCGATCGCCGATAATAGCCAAGCGAGAAATTCGGGCAAAACCGATTTTCCGAGTTTATTGCAAAAAATTTTTTACAATTTTCATGTAGGCTGGGTCATGCCCAACAAAAGCTCAAAACCCTTGTAATTCATGTAATGCAAGGCTTGCAGCCCTTTCTATCCCCCAGGGAGAAAAAGGGCGGAGAGGGCAATATTCCCAGAAAGTTTCCGAAAATACAAAACGGCTGCAAGCTAGTGATAGCAAATGTTTTGCGGCTTTTTATTCTGGAAATTTGGGGCAATAAGGGAACTCGCGCCAAAAAAATTTTCTCAACTTATTGCATATTTCTTTCAATAAGGGTATGATGACGTTGGTCAAAATTGAGACCGGATCGCTGGATCCTCTTGTTTCCCCTCAAACGGGGAGACGCGAGCCATTGTGGCTCTACTTTGTGCTGGCAATGTTTAGCCGATGGAGCCAGTACGGTGCGAGGAGATATACCAGTAGCGATCGCCGTTTAGAGATTGGGGTAGAGGAGAGACCGTGAGAGACAACCGACTATTTCAGAGCGTTTTGATGGGTAGTGCGGTAGCCGCATTGGTAGCAACGCCAGTGCGAGCGCAGATAATCCAGGTGACGGGGGTGCGAGTCAATCCCACTGTCGAGGGAGTGGAAGTGATTTTAGAAACCAGAGATCGCGCCACGCCGCAAGTGTTTACCTCCAGCTATGGCGATACCTTTGTTGCCGACATTATCAATACGCAACTGCAATTGCCCTCGGGGGACTCGTTTCGTGCCGAAAATCCTGCCGAGGGAGTGAGTGCCGTGACGGTAACATCCCTGGATGGGAATAGCATTCGCGTGACAATTGTGGGGAATACAGCGGTGCCCACCACCGAAGCGATCGCCAGAGATGGGCAACTGATTTTCACCATTACCAGCGCCTCGGAAAGCGCAGAAGTGCCGCCGACGCGCACCCCACCGACCCCACCAGACACCGAGGCACCCACGGATCCCGATGCCGTGCCGGCGAATGCCGATATTATCGAGATTATCGTCACCGCCACCCGCACGGCGGAACGACTCACGGATATTCCGCGATCGATTAGCATCGTGGAAGAAGAACAACTGGAAGAACAAACCCGACTCACTCGAGATTTGGGCACGATTCTGGCGCAACAAGTGCCCGGGTTATCCGTGGGCACCCAAAGTGCGAGTAACTTCGGGCAAAGCTTGCGGGGGCGCAACATCAGCGTGTTAATCGATGGGGTGCCGCAGTCTACCAACCGGAATGCAGCACGGGATTTGAGAACTATCGATCCCTCGGCGATCGAGCGGGTGGAAGTGCTGCGCGGACCCACTGCCATTTACGGCGATGGAGCCACCGGGGGCGTTATCAACATTATTACCAAAAGTGGCCCCGACGAAGGGGTGCGATCGCAAACCCGGGTGGAATTCAATGCTTTTCCCACCAATTTTTCCGATACCTTCGGGCAAAATTTCCAGCAATCTTTTTCCGCCAGCGAGGGTAAATTTGACGTGACCCTGAGCGGTTCATATACCAACACCGGCAGTTGGTTCGATGCCGAAGGCGATCGCATTCCTCCCGACCCCAACGGACAAGGAGGAATTGGCAATACAAACACCCTGAATGTGTTAAGCAAAGTCGGCGTTGATTTTACCGACAGCCAACGCCTGCAACTGAGCTTTAATTACTTCCACGATGACCAAGACACGGACTACACCACCCATCCAATTGTTAACGACATTCCCGGACGACAAAAAGCCCGGGCACTGGGGGGACTGGAGTTAGACGAAACCCAACAAACCGATAATTTAAACCTCAGTCTCGACTACACCCACGACAACATTTTAGGCAGCAGTTTCCACGGGCAAATTTACTACCGAGATTATTTTACCCGCTTCTTTCCCTTCGACGCCCGGGAATTTAGTAGCTTAGGCAATACCATTTTTCAGTCCCGGATCGAATCGGAAAAATACGGCGGACGAGTGGAGGTGGAAACTCCCTTACTTCAAGACAACTTTGCCAATGTGTTGTGGGGGGTGGATTATGTCCGGGAAAACACCAATCAACCCGTGGCAATTTTCGACCCAGAAACCTTTGAAAATAGCAATGGGTTAGTTTATCGCAAAATTGGCGATCGCACCTGGTCTCCCCTACAGCGACAAAACAACCTGGGCCTATTCGCTCAGTTAGAAATGAATGTCACCGAGCGCTTTATCTTGCGTGGAGGGGTGCGCCACGAGCGAATTACCATCGATGTAGACGACTACACCACATTAACCGGCAACCGGATTGATGGCGGAAATCTAGATTATGACGCCACTTTATTTAATATTGGCGGCGTGGTTTATCCCACGGAAAAAATCAGCCTGTTTGCCAACTTTTCCCAAGGATTTTCCATTGCCGATGTGGGGCGGGTGCTGCGCGGTGCCTCGGCTGGATTTGGCGTGGAAGAACTGGATCCCGAAGCGCAAAAAGTGAATAACTACGAAATCGGAATTCGAGGAAATTTTGATGGATTGCAAGCTTCGTTAGCCGGATTTTACAATACGTCCAATCTCGGTTCTAGTTTTACTGAAGATTGGGAAATCGTGCGCGCGCCGGAACGAGTGTATGGGGTAGAATTTGCCCTAGACGTGCAACCGAGCGAACGGTGGGCATTTGGCAGCAGTTTGACTTGGACTGAAGGGGGCGCGGATCTCAATGATGATGGTGATTACGAAACGCCTTTAAATGGGTTTAGAATTTCGCCGATGAAAATTACCGCTTATTTGGAAAATGAAACGTTACCCGGATGGAGAAATCGCTTGCAAGCGTTGTATTCTGGCAGTCGCAATCCCACCGGGGACGGATTCGGGTTTGGCGATGTGGACAGTTACATTACCTTGGATTTAATTAGTCGGCTGAAACTCGGTCCGGGAACCCTGGTTTTAGGGGTGGAAAATTTACTGGATACGGAATATTTTCCCGTGGTTTCTCAACTGCAATCCTCGGATACGGCATATGCTGCCGGCAGAGGACGAACCATTCGTTTCGGTTATTCTTTCGACTGGTAAGTAACGACAGAAATTATGTGCGCTACTGACTGTGAGGAGGCTTTGCTTTCCGCATGGGGAAACACATAGGGGGCGTGACCCTCGGAAGCTAATCGGTGGAAGAATTGCACCAGCTTCGTGGGGGGTCATGCACCGACGCCATTGCTTTTCGCACAAGCGCGATCGCCCATTTGCCAAAAATTGCCAAAATTAGTTTTTTTTCCTATTGACATGGCGATCGATTACGAGTACACTTGAATTTAATTGAGAAAAAATAGCAATTAATAGACCCGAGAAAACTACAGCAACCGAGAGGTATTTAAACGTGGTAGAGGAATTCAGAACGGGCTTTTACCCCATCGAGTCAGACCGCATATTAGTTAAGAATATAAATCAAGAAGCGAGTTATCCCGAGGGGCGATCGCAGGAGTATTTAGAGCGACAGGCGCAGCGAGAATCCAACGCTCGCAGCTATCCGCGCCGCATTCCGATCGCGATTCGGGAAGCCAAGGGCATCTACGTCACCGATACCGATGGACGGGAGTATATCGACTGTTTGGCAGGGGCGGGCACCCTGGCACTGGGGCACAATCACCCGGTGGCGATCGCGGCGATGCGCCAGGTGCTCGATATAAATTTGCCCTTGCATACCTTGGATATCACCACCCCAATCAAACATCAATTTGTGGAGGAACTTTTTGCCAGCTTGCCTCCCGCCTTTGCGCGCAATGCAAAGATTCAGTTTTGCGGACCGACTGGGGCGGATGCAGTAGAAGCGGCGGTCAAACTGGTGAAAACCGCCACTGGGCGGCGCAGTATGCTGTCATTTCACGGCGGATATCACGGAATGAGTCATGGGGCGTTAAGCTTGACCGGAAACCTGGCCCCGAAAGATAAAATTGCCAATTTAATGCCCGGGGTACATTTTCTGCCTTACCCGTATGACTATCGCTGTCCGTTTGGCATCGGCGGCGAAATGGGGCATCGCCTCAGCAGTCACTACATCGAGCAAGTGCTAAACGACCCGGAAAGCGGCATTACACCGCCGGCAGGGATGATTTTAGAACTGGTTCAGGGAGAAGGGGGCGCGATACCCGCCCCCGATCGCTGGGTGCGCGAAATCCGACGCATCACGCGAGATCGCGGCATTCCGATGATTGTGGATGAAGTCCAAACCGGTTGGGGTCGGACCGGGAAACTGTATGCCTTCGAACATGCAGGAATTATACCCGATGTAGTGTTGCTCTCGAAGGCGATCGGAGGCAGTTTGCCCCTCTCGGTGGTGTTGTATCGCCAAGAACTCGATGCCTGGTCTCCCGGCGCTCACACGGGCACGTTTCGGGGCAATCAAATGGCAATGGCAGCGGGATTGGCGACCTTGCGATACATTCAGGAATTCGGCTTAGCCGATCGCGCAAAAGACATGGGCGCTCGCTTGATGGGGCATTTGCGGCAGATACAAAGCGAATTTCCCTGCATGGGCGACCTGCGGGGGCGCGGGTTGATGATAGGCGTTGAAATCGTGAATCCGGAAGCCGAGGCCAGCGATCGCGGCACTTATCCGGGATATCCGGAACTGGCGCGACGCATTCAGGCCGAGTGCATGCGCCGGGGATTGATTCTCGAACTCGGCGGGCGCAATGGCTGTGTTGTCCGGTTTTTACCGCCATTAATCGTCACCGCCGAGCAAATCGATCGCATTGGGGAAATTTTCCATGCTGCAGTGCGCGCATCAGCGCCACAAATGTCGGTACAATTGGCTGAGGTAAGCGGATGTTAGAGACGAATGCCAAACCCGCGAGTGCCCCCGAGGCGAAGTCCTTCGAGGGATACTTTCTCGCGGCAAGTGAGGAGAGTCAAACCGCCTATCGCGAGGCGATCGCGGCAGCAACCGAGGTGGCGATCGCCGCGTTCGCCAATCGCGCACAGCCCTATAGCGGAGCCAGTCCGTGGCAATTGGCGGCAGAGTTAGGAAAAACGGAGATTTGGGGCGATTCCGGCCAATTTTTGCCCGAAATTCTCCAGAACATCGGAGAAAGCACTATAGCCCATTCCGCGATCGTCTCCCATCCGCGCTGTATCGCACATTTGCACTGTCCCCCCTTGATTCCGGCATTGGCAGCAGAGGTGCTGATTACCGCAACCAATCAATCGATGGATTCCTGGGATCAAAGTCCTGCCGCTACTTTGGTAGAACAGCAGCTCATTGGCTGGTTGTGCGGAGAATTTGGCTACGATGCCGCCGGGGATGGTATATTTACCAGTGGCGGCACCCAATCGAATTTTATGGGCATGTTACTCGCCCGCGATCGCTATGCCAAACAGCACCTTAATTGGTCGATTCAGCAGCAAGGATTGCCCCCAGAATCCGCTCACTTTCGCATTCTCTGTTCCGATGCTGCCCATTTTACCATTCGCCAAGCTTGCGCTCATTTAGGGTTAGGAGAACGAGCGGTAGTTCCGGTACAAAGCGATACAAATTACTGCATCTCTCCAACCGCGCTAGAGGAGAAAATCCGGAAACTGAAGCAGCAAAATTTGTTACCCATTGCCCTGGTGGGGACGGTAGGCACCACGGATTTTGGCAGTATCGACCCGTTGGGTTTGTTAGGAGAAATTGCGCGATTGCATGGATTGTGGTTTCATGTAGATGCAGCCTATGGCGGGGCATTGGTGATGAGCGATCGGCACTGCCACAAACTCGCCGGCATCGAAACCGCCGATTCCATTGCCGTAGACTTCCACAAGTTATTTTATCAGCCGATTAGTTGCGGTGCATTTTTGCTCAAAGACCAAGGTAATTTTGAGTTAATGAAATTGCACGCCGATTATCTGAATCCGGAAACCAACGAAGCCGAGGGAATCCCGGATTTAGTCACCAAATCCGTGCAAACTACCCGCCGATTTGATGCCTTAAAACTGTGGATATCTTTGCAAGCTGTGGGGCGAAAAGCCTTTGGCGAGATGATAGATATTACCTTGGAACGGGCGACAGAAACCGCGCAGGCGATCGCCCACACTGCCCGGTTAGAATTAGCCAATTATCCCAGTTTGAATGCGGTGGTGTTTCGCTATCTTCCGCAAAACACTCAGCGATCGAATGCCATCAACGGGCAAATCAGAACCACCTTACTGCAACGCGGAGAAGCGGTATTAGCGCAGACGCGGATTGCAGGGGAAACCTATCTGAAATTTACCTTACTCAATCCCCGCACCCAACGCTCC
Organism: Phormidium sp. CCY1219; assembly: GCF_035615515.1. Classification (GTDB taxonomy): domain Bacteria; phylum Cyanobacteriota; class Cyanobacteriia; order Cyanobacteriales; family Laspinemataceae; genus CCY1219. The sequence continues at coordinate 11,297 of NZ_JAJENT010000401.1, read as the reverse complement.
GATATCGAGTATTTGTTGCATAAAATTCAGCAACTCGGCGCCGAATTAGACCGTTAATTCAGGTTCGGTAGGACGCTGAATATTTCTACCGAACTATACACGAAGCCAAAATTACCTAAAGCCAACGCAAAATGATACAGCAACCCGCTATCAAGCCCGGCAATTCGCAACTTAATCTTACCGACAAGCAGATTGCCGAACGCGCTACAATTCAAAGTTTTATCAATTGTTACTTACGAGAAACGAATAGCGGAATTATTGGCAATACTGAGGAATTTCCAGCACTAGAAAGCCAAATTAAGGCAGAAAAAATCCTTCGCTGCCCGTTAGTTCATCAAGGGGTGCAGATTGTTCTCGGCGTTCGCTATTTTTCCCCCACGGGGCGGCATATGTTTGACTTTCCTGCGTACTACCAACCCGCCGGAAAAACGGAACTGTTAGAACTCGATTACGTGACCTTAGTCGCATTACTGAGCAAAGAACTGGCGATCGCCAATCACACCAGCGCCGGAATGGACGAACTGCTGCTGCGCGTGGTACAAAGTTGTCGCCATATCGAACAATTTATCAAAGCCAGACGCCGCGATGCCGAATTACTGGGTGGATTTCACAGCACCTTTGGCGAAACCGAACAAGCGTTAGTTTTCGGGCATCACTTGCACCCCACCCCCAAAAGTCGCCAAGGATTTGCCGAGGAAGATTTACCCACATATTCCCCGGAATTAAAAGGGAAATTTCCCCTGCATTATTTTCGCCTGCATCGTGACGCGGTGTTGGAAGGTTCTGCATTAGAAAAAACGGCAACCGAACTGATTAAAGCAGAACTACTTGCCGATCCAGAAGTCAGCCCAGAATTTAAAGAAAAATACTGTCAAGCGGATGAATATTCTCTGCTGCCCCTGCATCCCTGGCAAGCTAATTTTCTGCGCCGTCAACCCGTCGCAAAACAACTTTTCAGCGCTGGAGGGTTGCAAGATTTAGGGCAACAGGGACGGGCATTTTTACCCACCTCTTCCATTCGCACGGTTTATCATCCCGATGCGGCGTTTATGTTCAAATTGTCCCTGAACGTTAAAATTACTAACTCCCTGCGAATGAATCTCTATAAAGAATTAGAGCGCAGTGTGGAAGTGTATCGAATTTTAGAGGGACAAATTGGCCAAGAATTGCGCGAAAAATTTCCCGAATTTGATATCATTCGCGATCCGGCTTTTCTGGCGGTACAATTTAACGGCGAACCAGTGCCGGAATTTGCTACGATTCTGCGACAAAATCCCTTTCAAGCCAATCCCGATAGTGATGCTACCTGTATCGTTTCCCTCTGTCAGGATTCGATTTACGGGGATGGTTCGCGGTTGGCGCATTTGATTCGCACCTTGGCGAAACGGGAAAACCGTTCTACCACTGAGGTGAGTTTGGATTGGTTCCGCCGCTATTTAGAAATCTCGCTCGAACCGATTCTCTGGCTGTATTTTACGCATGGAATTGCCGTAGAGGCGCATCAGCAAAATAGCGTGGTGGAGTTAAATGAGGGCTATCCGCAGCGCTTCTTCTATCGCGACAATCAGGGATATTATTTCCGCCAGTCTTTGCATCAGCATTTAGAGGGTATTTTGCCGGGAATCGGCACAAAAAGCAAAACCATCTGTGATGATGCGGTTTCTGACGAGCGATTGGGCTATTACTTTTTCCAAAATAATCTGTTTGGGTTGATTAATGCTTTTGGTGTGGGGGGATTAATCGATGAATCTTTGCTGCTAGGTGAAGTGCGGCAAAGCTTGGAAAAAGCGAAAAACACGCCGCCGAATGGGTCGCAAATTTTGGATAAATTACAGCAACCAAAATTGCGGTGCAAGGCCAATTTACTGACTCGATTTCACGATATGGATGAGTTGGTGGGTTCTTTGGCAACTCAGTCGGTTTATGTGTGGTTGGATAATCCTTTGCCGGAATCGAAACAGTTAATTTAAGGGAGGTTTGGTTGAGTTTTGCAGTGGGTAGCACAGCCACGGAATGTTCGTTACCAGGTGATGCTGGTAACGAGTAAAAAAGCGATAGAATATTGAGGGGAAAATGCCAACGCAGTTACAATCTCAAGCGAATTATGCTTATCGGCAATTCGACCATCAAATTAACAAGAAAATTGCCTTTCGCGAGGTGCAGTTAGAGGAGGATTTAGGGCGAATTCAGAGCTGGATGAATCAACCGCATGTGATTCCATTTTGGAATTTGGCGCTAGACCTAGAAAACATGCGATCGCATCTAGAAAAAGCCCTAGCAGATACCCATCAAACTCTTTACATCGGCTATCTGGATGATGTGCCGATGAGTTACTGGGAATCCTATTGGGCAAAAGATGATATCATTGCCCGCTGTTATGCGCCGCATCCCCAAGACCAAGGAATTCATTTACTAATTGGCGAACCCGCGTTTTTGGGGAAAGGGTATGCTTTGCCCTTGTTAAAGGCAATGACGGCGTTTCAGTTGCAAGAAAGCGGCACGGAAAAAATTGTCAGCGAGCCAGATATTCGCAATCAAAAAATGATTCACGTTTTTGAACGCTGCGGGTTTGAGTTTCAACGGGAAATCCAGTTACCCGATAAAAAAGCAGCACTGATGTTTTGCGATCGCCAATCTTTTATGGAGCAGTGGGGATAATGTCTGAAACGATTTACGATATCATTGGCGTAGGAATTGGACCGTTTAATTTAGGATTGGCAGCGCTGCTGGAACCCACCGATATAAAAGCGCTGTTTATCGAACAAAAAACCGAGTTCCAATGGCACCCGGGATTATTAATTGAAAACAGCACGATTCAAGTACCATTTTTGGCGGATTTGGTGACAATGGCAGATCCGACGAGTCAATTTAGCTTTCTCAACTATCTGCGCGATCGCTCTCGTCTGTATCACTTCTATTTTTACGAGCATTTTCAGATTCCCCGGCGGGAATACAATCACTATTGCCAGTGGGTGGCGCAGCAATTAAAAAGCTGCCAATTTGGACAACGAGTGGAAAGCATTATCTGGGAAAATTCCCGGTCAGAAAGCTACTACCGGGTGCAGGTGCGATCGGTGCAAACTGACGAAATTTTCACCTATAACGCCCGACATTTAGCTTTAGGCGTCGGTAGCGTTCCCCAAGTGCCGCCCTGCTTTAAAAACATGCGGGGGGAAAAGGTGTTTCATTCGGCGGAGTTTCTGCACAAGCGCGATCGCGCTCGCCAGTCGAAATCCATCACCGTCATCGGCGCGGGACAAAGTGCGGCGGAAGTGTTTTACGAACTGTTGCAAGAACAGCCTCAGTATGGATATCATCTGGAATGGCATACTCGTTCTGCCGGCTTTTTTCCAATGGAATATTCTAAGCTGGGGTTAGAGCATTTTTCGCCGGATTACATTCACTATTTCCATCAGTTATCGCCGCCAAAACGAGATAAAATTTTATCTCAACAAGGGTTGCTTTACAAAGGGATTAGTTTTAGCGCGATCGCCGATATTTACGATTTGCTTTACGAACGTTCCGTGGGCGACAATTTCCCCGACGTGCGCTTGCTTTCCCTGGTGGAAGTGAAGGAAGTGGAAACCCTACCCACCCCGGAAGGCGAAACCTATATTCTCGGATACAAACATCAACAACAAGACAGTCGCTTTACCCATGAAACCGACTGCATTATTCTCGCCACCGGATACCATAATGCCATTCCCACCTGCATTCATCCAATTCGCGATTTGATTGCGTGGGACGAGAAAAATCGCTATGGGGTTAACCTGGATTACCGACTGCAATTAACTCAAGAAATCCCCAATCAAATCTTCGTGCAAAATGGCGAATTGCACACCCACGGCGTCGGTGCTCCAGATTTAGGATTGGGGGCTTATCGCAACTCGGTGATTGTCAACCAATTGCTCGGAAAAACCCTCTATCCGGTGGATCGGCGCAATGTGTTTCAACAGTTTGGGGTTGCTTGATGAAACCGCAAAAATCCCTGGTCTCGGCTACCCTGTTTTTATGCGTGTTTCTCGCCGTTTTTACTGAGGTACTACTTTCGCCATTTTATCCCCAATTTTTCAGCAAAGTCTTTGGGATAGAAGATTTTTCCTACACCGGGTATTACCTGTTTATTTGTCGGTTAACCGTGGTGCTTTGTGCGCCGCTGTGGGGCTTTCTTTGCCGATGGTTTGAGGTCAAAAATATCCTTTATATCGGTCAAATTGGCACGGCGATCGCCACGGCACTAATGGCAACCAGTAGCACTGTGACGCAGTTTATCGCTTATACGATGCTCTTGCTGCTGTTTAAAAGTTCTTACCTGTTGGTTTATCCGTTAATCGTGCAAATCGCGGGAAAAGAACGACAAGCCACCATTGCTGGCACTTACCAAGCGGTCTTTCACGGCGCCATTATTACCAGTACGATCGCCGGGGCTTGGATGGTGAATTTAGACAATCCATTAGTGCTGTTTTATGGCATTGCGGCGGTGGATGTCGTGCAATTTGGCCTCTGTTTGTTTGCCCTCAAACATATCTCAACCCGGCGGGAGGTGAATGCAGAAACAACCGTTGCCCCAGAGGCCAATCCCTGGGGATTTATCTTCACCATTGGTTTGGTAGTGCTGACCTTTCAACTGGCCAATAATTTGGTGCGGCCATTTTTTACGGCGTATGTCACTAAATCCAGTCAGTTTGAGGCCAGTTTGTTGGCCAGCAGCTACCTGTTTATGATTCCCAATGCAATGGCGATCGCCGCCTTACCGTACATTCGCAAATTCTGCCAAACCGAACGCCTGAGCTTTATGTATTTACTGGGAATTGGCTTGCTGGTGCTGACCCTATTTGGTCAAGGATGGACGAATTCTCTAGGCATTTTGATTTTGGCGCGGGTCGTTTATGGCTTTTGGTTGGCCGTGAGTCAAGCGAGTTTGGAGCTGAAATTATTTAGCCGCAGCAGTGGCGATCGCCTGCATTTTAACTACAGTCTCATCATGTCATTTGCTAACCTAGGTCATCTCAGTGCGCCTTTGCTGGCATCCTGGCTGGTTAATACCTACAGTTTGGCCGCCCCCTTGTTATTTGCCGCCGCAATTTGTGCCCTTAATTTCGCCTTTGCGCGGCTGACAATTTTCCGTAATCCGGTGTTTTTCGTCTCGAAAAGTATTGGATAATGTCGGCAAAAATGACAACAGCAACCGCAGTAATAGTGGAGCAAAACCGATGAAAAATTTGCAAATTCTCGCTGACGCCTTGCAACTTCAGCGCTGGCAAAATGTCAGTGCCAAATTACTGGCAAAAATGCTTTCCGAGTTCATGTATGAAGAGATTATCCAACCAGAACTCGTGGAACAAACTGGCGATCGCCAAGCGCTTTACAAACTCTCCCTTCCGGAAGGCATTGCCTATACTTTCCAGGCAAAACAGCGCTTATTCGATAGCTATCGCGTGTTTCCCGACTCCATCCAGCGGTGGAACGGGAGTGAGTGGCAAGCTGCAGTGAATCCGTTTCAATTCGTTCTCGACTGTCATACAGCAGTAGGCATGACCGCACAAACCGCCGGTCATTTGATTAAAGAATTGAGCAATACATTACTGGCAGATGCTCATATCGATGCCAAAAAATCCACTGAAACTGTCGATTTACTGGCGTTAGATTACGCCCAGTTAGAGGGAGAAATGGAGGGGCATCCTTGGATTACCTTTAACAAAGGTCGCATCGGATTTGGCTACGATGATTATCTCGCTCATGCACCAGAAAGCAAACAACCCGTGCGACTGTCTTGGATTGCGGTTTTGAAAGACCGGGCGCAATTTAATGCCGTGCAAAGTTTGGACTATGCCACGTTAATTCAAGAAGAACTGGGCGGAGAAACCCTGGCGCAATTTGAAGCGGCATTAACCGCGCAAAATCGCAATCCGCAGGATTACTTTTTCATGCCCGTGCATGAGTGGCAGTGGAAGAATATTGCGATTCCTTTATATGCCGAAGAAATCGCCACCGGGGGAATTATTTATCTGGGAGAAAGCGGCGATCGCTATTTGCCGCAACAGTCAATTCGCACCTTCGTCAATATCAGCAACCCGCAGAAACATCACGTTAAATTACCCCTGAGCATCCTTAATACGTTGGTGTATCGCGGATTGCCGGGAGAACGCACTGCCATCGCGCCCAAAGTTACCGAATGGGTGAAATCCATCTGCGATCGCGATACCTTTATCTCCCAAGAATGCCGCCTCATTTTACCCGGAGAAGTCGCCAGCATTAACTACGATCGCTGTTACTACAACCAACTAGCCGGTGCCCCCTATCAATACAAAGAAATGCTCGGTGTTTTATGGCGTGAAAGCGTACTTTCCTATTGCCAAACCGATGAAAAACCCATCACCCTAGCAGCATTAGTTCACGTCGCGGGCGATGGCAAACCCTTTGTTTTCCAACTGATAGAAAAGTCCGGTTTAACCCCGCAAGCATGGCTTAATCGCCTGTTTAATACAATTTTGCCGCCATTGCTGCATTACCTCTATCGCTACGGCGTGGTTTTTTCTCCCCACGGCGAGAATACAATTTTGGTGCTAAAAAACCACATTCCGCACCGCCTAGCAATGAAAGATTTTGTGGATGATGTGAATATTAGTCGTCATCCGTTGCCGGAACTCGATACGATTTCACCGGAGTTGCGCGCCGTGTTACTCACCGAACCGCCGGAAGGACTTTGCCAGTTTATTTTTGCCGGATTATTTATTTGCCACCATCGCTATTTGTCGGACATTCTGGAAACCTATTGCGGCTATCCAGAACGGCAGTTTTGGCAACAAGTCCGGGAAGCGATTTTAACCTATCAAAGCCGCTTCCCAGAATTGCAGGAGCGATTCGCGTTATTTGATTTGCTCGCTCCCAAATTTACCAAACTCTGCCTGAATCGCAATCGCTTGATTACTTACGGCTATGCAGATGATGGCGATCGCCCTCATGCTTCGGCGTTTGGGCAAGTGACCAATGCCTTACATGAAGTTGCGGAGGAAACTGTCCCCTTGAGTTAACTTTTACCTCCGTTTTATGGTATGAAATGAGCAGGAGGCGGTAGCTCTCGATGAGCGTTATCAGCATAAGCTGGTAACGAGTCAAAATCCGGGGTTTCTATTTTCTGCTTCCTGCTCAATTAGTGTGAGGAGAAATCATCTTGGGTGCGATTGAAGCCCACAATCTGAAAATTGCCTATGGCGATCGCGCCATCGTTTCCGATTTATCCATTGCGTTGGAAACGGGCAAAGTCACGGCGCTGATCGGACCGAATGGTTCGGGAAAAAGTACCGTATTACGCACGTTAGCGCGGTTATTACAACCGAAAACTGGCGCGGTTTATCTCAATGGGCACAATATTGCCAAATTGCCCGCAAAAACTCTCGCCCGTCAGTTAGCCATGTTGCCACAGTCGCCGGATATTCCCAGCGGAATTACGGTGTGGGAATTAATCGGATATGGGCGCTATCCCCATCGATCGCTGCTGCAGGGATTTTCTCCAAAAGATAAAGCGGCGATGGAATGGGCATTGGAAATAACGGGACTCGAACCCTTGCGCGATCGCTGGCTAGATACCCTTTCCGGAGGCGAAAGACAGCGCGCGTGGATCGCCTTGGCGCTGGCGCAACAAACCCAGGTTTTACTATTAGACGAACCTACCACATTTTTAGATATTCGACATCAGCTCGATGTGCTGTCTTTGGTGCGAAATCTAAATCGCGACTATGGGATTACCGTGGGTTGGGTTTTGCACGATTTGAATCAAGCGATCGCCTATAGCGATTGCGCCATTTTGTTTCGATCCGGAGAAGCGATCGCCCAGGGTTCCGCCACCGAAGTAATGACCCCAGAAAATATTTTAAAAGTCTTTGGCGTGCAAATGACCGTGATTCCCCATCCCATCACCGGCTTGCCCACTTGCTTGCCTGCGGAATTGGGCAGCAACGCCCCCATTTCCAGCCAACCCTAACCGCGATTGCCTTGCAAAAAATAACCATGCAAATCACAAAAAAAATTGGCAAAATTATCCGATTTTTGCTTTACTTTTCTCTCGTTGTTGTCGCCATTGCCTGTACCAATCCCCCGAGTTCTCAAACCAACGTCACTCCCACCGCAACTCTCCCGGAAAACCCCACCCGCGTGGTGGCTCTAGAATGGGTCTATGTGGAAGATTTATTAGCATTAGATATTCAACCCGTGGGCGTTGCTGATATCGCCGGTTATAACGAATTCGTGCAAATCGAACCCCAAATCGCCGAAACCGTGGTAGATGTGGGCACCCGCCAAGAACCGAGTCTAGAAGCGATCGCTCAACTGCAACCCGATTTAATTATCGGCGTCAATTTGCGACATGAACTCATTTACAATAGCCTATCTGCCATTGCGCCGACGGTATTATTCGACCCTTATCCCGCCCCAGAAAAAAACCTGAGCCAATTTGATGAAATGGAACAAACCTTTCTCAAAATTGCCGAACTGGTTAACGCTAGGGAAAAAGGGGAACGAGTGCTGCAAGACATGCGATCGCGCTTTGCCAAAGCCGAAACCCAGTTAAGTAATTCAACAATTGGCGATCGGGCATTTTCCCTCGGGCAATTCGTTCCCGGCGCTCCCCAAATTCGCTTATTTAACGATAACGCTCTGGCGGTGCAAATTTTAGAGCAAATTGGCTTAAATAATGTGTGGCAAGGACAACCCGACCCTTTCGGGTTTAATACCGTTTGGCTCGAATCCCTGCCGAAAATTGAAGCGTCTCATTTTTTCTATATTTCCGACGACAGTAACCCCTATTTGCAGCAATTAAAAGACAATCCAATTTGGCAAAATTTGGCCTTCGTGCAAACCCGTCGCGTTTATCCCATTGGCGGCGATACTTGGATATTTGGCGGTCCTCTTTCGGCGCAGGTATTTGTGGATAAAGTGGTGGAGGGTTTATTGTCCAAATCGGCAATATCTGCGGCAATAGGGAATTAATTGTTTAAGGTGAAAACTGCTCACCCTACCGTAAAATTAATGGAGTGATGGAAAATAGGATTGGTTGTAAATTATCACCGATGAAGTGGCAAAACAGCGCGATCGCCTTGTGTTTTGGCGGGGGATTGTTGCTGTTGTTAATGTTACTCATGGTTCATCTCACTCAAGGAGAAGCCGATATCGATTTCGAGACGGCGATCGCGGCGATTGTCGCCCCGGATGGTAGCACATCCCATACCATCGTGCGGTTTATGCGGTTGCCGAGAACCGCGATCGCCACGATCGCCGGTGCCGCATGGGGCATGGCAGGGGTGTTGTTGCAAACCGTCACCCGCAATCCCCTCGCCTCTCCCTCCACCTTGGGCATCAATGCGGGGGCTTACTTTGCCGTCGCAGCTACGGGAATTTTCGCGCCGGAGTGGTTCGCCCGATCGCCGATATTGGTGGCACTGGCAGGCGGATTGTTCGCGGCGGGCTTAGTATATGCGATCGCCGCTGGGGTGAAAGTCTCCCCCATCCGGCTCGCACTTTCCGGCGTTGCCGTTTCCCTCGCTCTCGCTTCGTTTACAGCAGTGTTGCAAATTTTCTACGAAAATCAAACCAGCGGTTTATTCTTCTGGGGTGCCGGGTCGTTGCTACAAACCGACTGGAGCGGAAGCGCCTATGCTGCCCCCAGAGTGGCTATTGCAGCCCTCATCGCCTTGCTGATGGCCAAACCCCTGGACGTACTGCTCCTCGGCGAAGACGTGGCCCGATCGCTCGGTCAGCGCGTGCAACTCACTCGGTTAGCTTGTACCGCGATCGGGGTATTTCTCGCTGCCGTTGCCGTGAGCGTTGTCGGACCGATCGGCTTTCTCGGCTTAGTTGCGCCACACTTAGTGAGACTACTGAGATGCCGTTCCCACGGGCTATTGCTCCCCGGGGCAGCAATTTGGGGCGCAGTGGTGCTGGTGGGAGCGGATATTTTCGCCCAGCAGGTGAAAACCAACTTAAGCGAAGTTCCCGTGGGCACCGTCATCCCGATTGTCGGCGCGCCGTTTCTGATTTGGCTGGTTCGCAAAACCGGGAAGCTGGAAGGCGCGAAGGCGGGAAATGCCCTCGCACGGCGCGATCGCCGGGTAAATCCCCGCCACTATACTCTGTTACTGGGCAGCGCGATCGCCGCCTTGGCGCTCGTCCTCCTGCTCGGATTGGCATTGGGCGGAATTTCCTTCGATTTTCTCACAATAACTAGCACATTGTTCGGCAACGGCACCGCCCTCTCCCGACAGGCAATTTTTAACCTGCGCCTGCCTCGCTTGTTGGTCGCCCTGTTTGCCGGGGCATCTCTCTCCGTCAGTGGGTTACTGCTACAAGGTGTGGTGAGAAATGCGATCGCCGGTCCGGAAATCCTGGGAATTACCTCCGGGGCAGGACTCGGGGCGATCGCCGTGCTGGTGTTGCTGCCCCATGCCCCCGTAGAAGCAATCGCGATCGCTGCCTTTCTCGGTGCCTTTGCCGCCTTTGCTGCCGTCTGCCTCCTGTCTTGGCAAGGAGGACTCTCTCCCGCACGTCTCGCACTGGTGGGCATTGCCGTATCTGCCTTTTGCACCTCCGGCATCAACCTGCTGGTGGTGATGGCCAAACTGCGCGTGGCACGGGCACTGGTGTGGCTCGCCGGCAGCACCTACGCCCGGGAATGGAGCGATTTATGGCGATTAATCGCTTGGCCGCTGATTTTGCTGCCTATCGCCTGGATTATCTCCCGCTGGCTCGATATTATGGCATTAGGCGATGATTTCCCCCAAACCTTGGGCATTCCCCTGCAAAAAGCCCGCGCCTTCCTGCTCACTATCTCCGTCGCCCTCGCTGCAGCTGCAGTATCCGCCGTCGGTACCATCAGTTTCGTCGGCCTAATTGCACCCCACGCCGCCCGCCTCCTTGTGGGCACAAACCACCGCAAGTTACTTCCCTTAGCTGCTGTGTTAGGCGCGCTATTCGTGGCGATCGCCGATACTGTGGGACGAGTGGCATTAGCCCCGAAAGAAATTCCCTCCGGATTAGTCACCGCCGCGATCGGTACCCCCTATTTTCTCTGGCTTTTATGGCGCAACAAACCGTAATTGTCGCTTCCCTTTCTACCAAAATCGCTGCGTTACCCCCGTAGCTTTTCCTCCTAACAACAAATGACCAATGACCAATGACAAAGGTGCGTTACCCCCGTCGTTAATTCCGGGTCAAATTGCATAATCTGTGGGCGGGGGTAACGCACCCTACCAAAGCTTTTTCCTCCAACAACAAATCACCAATAACCAATGAATCGCGCGGTG
>NZ_JAJENT010000400.1:0-7240 GCF_035615515.1 Phormidium sp. CCY1219 | reverse complement strand
TGAAACGCGACTGCGGCGACGATACTTGGAGGGTGACTTCCTGGGAAAATAGCTCGGTGCCCGGTTAATTTTTCAGCCAAGCCTCCTTCTTTTCTTGAAGGGGGCTTTGTTGTTTTTATCAGATTAAACGTTCAATTTTGGAAAAATTTTTGTTCCAAATTTTCGCTGTGGCGAACTGATTTTCTCAACCAATTTAAGCGCAGTTCTATTTTTTCTGCTTCGGTTAGCGGCCAATTTTTTTTGGTTTTCCGCAATCGAGTCGTAAGGTGGTACAAACATAATGCGGCACTCACGGAAATATTAAAACTTTCACTAAAGCCTTGAATGGGAATTGTCACCACTTCATCTGCATTTTGGAGGGCATAATCGGACAGTCCATTCACTTCCGAACCAAATAGCAAGGCTAGTTTTTCATCGATGGAAAGTTCGTCAAGGGGCTTTTCTGCATGAGGAGAGGTGGCGATAATTTTGTAGCCTTCGCTTTTGAGTTTTTCCAAACAGTGCTGAGTGTTGTTGGTATTTTCATCGCGATAACGGTAAACACTCAGCCAGCGTTCGGAACCTACGCTAACATCTTTGTTGAGGGTAAATTCTTTTAAGTTTTCGACGATATGGATGTCTTGGATGCCAAAACAATCGCAATTTCTGAGTACGGCGCTGGCATTATGGGTCTGATAAATATCTTCGAGAACGAGGGTCAGGTAACGGGTTCGACGGTTCAATACTGATTCTATACGATCGCGCCGTGCTGGGGTGGCGAATTGGCTTAAATAAGCGATGAGGGCTTTTTTTTCTTGCAGTTGCATCAATCAACCGGCGGGACAACGACTGAAAATTCTTGCGAAATCTCCGACTATCTTAACAGAACCATGCTGTGGGAGCATTTTTAGTGCTAAAGCTATTTTTTGGGCGGTTAAAACAAACTGTTCGAGTGGGTGATAAAATCATCGAGACAATGGTTAAGGGATAGTGTATCGTGCTTGGGGCATTACTTTACGGGAAAGAAGATTTGCGGTTAGAAGCGGTGGAGGATCCGACGCCCGGATGGGGGGAAGTCACGATCGCAGTGGGGGCGGCGACCACTTGCGGGACGGATTTGAAGGTTTGGCGGCGCGGGGGTCATGCGAGGATGTTGCGACCTCCCACCTTATTCGGACATGAGGCGGCGGGTCGAATTGTGGCGAAAGGAGTTGGGGTGAAGGGATGGAAGGTATCCGATCGCGTCGTTGCCAATAATTCCGCCCCCTGTATGACCTGTTTTTTCTGCCAGCGACAAGAATACTCTCTGTGTCCGAATTTAACGTGGAATAACGGTACCTTTGCGGAATATCTAAAAATTCCCGCCCCAATTGTCCAACATAATATGCTCCCCATTCCCGATGAATTGCCTGATGAATTGGCATCGCTGACGGAACCTTTAGCCTGCGTTTTGCATGGAATTGCCCGGTCAAATATCAAATGCAGCGATCGCGTAGCCATTCTCGGAGATGGCGCAATTGGGTTAATGTTCGTTGGCGTCTTAGCCCACCGCTGCGATCGCGTCATTTTATTTGGCGGGAACGATCGCCGCTTAGAAATTGCCGAAAAACTGGGCGCTTCGCAAACCTTCAATCATCATACCCTAACCGAAAACATCCCCGAAGTGGTGCGGTCTTTCTGTGACGGATGGGGTGCGGATGTGGTCATAGAAGCCACCGGCGTTCCGCAAGTGTGGGAAACCGCGATCGCCTCGGCGCGTCCGGGAGGGACAATTAACTTATTTGGCGGTTGTCCGCGAGAGACCACCATTACCGTCAACACCGAACAGTTACACTATAACGAACTCACCCTCAAAGGAGTCTTTCATAACACCCCATTTTTCGTGCGCGAAGCCCTTTCCACCATTGCCAGTCGCCAGATTCCCTTTGAGCTGCTCATCAGCGATCGCCGTCCCCTGAAAGACTTAGAATCAGTGTTGCAAGACATGCGCGATCGCAAAGTCATCAAAGTGGCGATGATTCCCCATTAACCCCAGTATTCCTCAGAGTAATTCATTGCCGTTCTCATAAGGTTTAAATCCGCAACTTTGTGGATTTTATGCCTGCTGGAAAAGGACAGATTCGAGCTTTCTAGTTCATCCAATTGAAACAACTAAGCCAGGGTGCAAATTATTATTTAGCTCCCTGAGTTTGCCTAGGCAAAACATCGGCAAAACCCTTCCCAGCTCATACTGGAAACGAGAGAAAACGAGAGAAAAAGATGAAAGTGTTGCAGAAAAAATAGCTTTTTCATTGATAATTTGAACGAACCGGAAAAGATTAAGATTGCCAAACACCGGAATAAATACTTTGAACGGCTAAGCTCACGCGATGCAAATCCTCTTTTAATAGAGGGGGCCAATCCACCCCAGCGCGCCAACCGGCGTCAAAAAGCTGTTGACTTTCAAACGTCAGGAGATAGAGCGCCCAAACCAACTGGCGATCGAGAGATTTAGCACCTTGCAATCCATCAAATACCACCTTAAGCGCCAAAAGAATAGAAGTGAGCTGACCGGGAATAGGGGGTTTTCCGTCTTGGAGACGGCGGAGTAAGTCATCGGGATTGCCCTGATAAACCAGAGCCATGCCCTGATCGATTAAAAAATAATAGGCAGTTTCGTAATCCATAACCTGACAGGTGGCACAGTTTTTCAGCCAATGTTATTGCATTTTAAACCTTATATCATTTTTTGAAAGTTGCGTTAGAAACGGAAGACGAAAAGCCTGATGCGGAGGGCATGAAAGAACCAGGACGATCGCCAAAGGGGGAGAACAGGCGAGAACGGATCCTGGGCAGCTCCGGCTAAAAGAGTGGAGTGAGCCACAGTGGGTGGGTCGATCCACAGACAAAAACAGGAAATCTGAGCAGAAGAATCGGGAGGAGTGAGCGATCGCGCGCCGTGGCGGGAGAATCGCCGAGGCGATTGTGCTTTTCCCGCAAGGGAGGAAATTTTTGCGGCATAGTAGAGATCGGCGGATGAAACAGAAGAGATTATCATAGAATCTTTATCCGACCGAGGCGAAATAGGTGATTTTTCAATGACGCTGACGCAAGTGTGGGGATCGGTGCTGATTTTCACAGTCTGTCCGATTTTGGGGGGACTGCCATTAATTGCTTGGATCGTGCGTGCGCTGACGGGGCAAGACCTAGGGGGCATGGGAACCGGCAATATTGGGGTTTCGGCGGCGTTCTATCATGGGGGGCGCTGGGTCGGAATTCTCGCGGTGCTATCCGAGGCGCTGAAAGGGATTGCGGCGGTGTTGTTAGCGCAGCACTTTTTTCCCCAGAACCCAGAATGGGACTTAATTGCCCTAATTGCCTTAGTGACGGGTCGCTACTGGATAGGGAAAGGGGCAGGGACCACGAATGTGGTGTGGGGCTTTGTGGTGCATGACCCGATCGCCGCTGGGTTGATTTTTTTAATAGCGGGGATTAGCTTTACTCTGGTGCGGGAACGCCAGCAGGGACGCAATTTGGTTTTAGTGCTAATTCCTGCCATCACCGCTGCATTGCATTCGCAGCAACTCGAAAGAATTGGGGCGGCGATCGCCCTGAGTGTATTACTATACTGGATTTATCAAAAAATGCCGGATGACTTAGATTTGCCAGCCGCTCAAAGCAATCCACAATCTCAAAAGCTGTTTCGCTTTTTCCGAGGAGATCGCGCCATCCTGTGCCTAGACAAAGAACTCGATCCCACCCAAGTCGGTCAAAAAGCGGCCAGATTATCCCAACTGAAGCGCCAGGGCTATCCGGTACCCCAGGGATGGGTGCTACCGGCGGGGGACGACCCGACTCCGCTGAGTGCATATCTGCAACCCAGCCCAGAAACGCCCCTGATCGTGCGTTCTTCCGCCGTGGGAGAAGATACAGAAAACGCCTCAGCGGCGGGTCAATACGCGACGATATTAAACGTCACCTCGCGCCAAGGCTTAGAGCAAGCGATTACCAGTTGTTTGCAGTCTTACGAAGCATCCACTGCAGCCACCTACCGCCGCGATCGCCAGGTTCGAGACGATGCGATCGCGGTTCTAATTCAACCGCAAATCCGAGGGGTCTTTTCTGGGGTAGCGTTCAGCCGCGATCCGATAATGGGTCACGGAGAAAGAGTAAGCATCGAGGCATTACCAGGCGAGTGTACCCGGGTGGTGTCCGGACAAGTAACCCCAGAACGCTATCAAGTTTACGTGCGCTCGGAGGATGTGGAGCAAGAGGGAAGCTGGGTACTGCCTGCCCAAATGCAATTATCCGTAGAGGGAACTGGGGAAGTGCCGCCGATCTTGCTCGAACAAGTGGCGTATTTAGCCCGCCATTTGGAAAACGGCGATCGCGGGATTCCGCAGGACATCGAATGGACCTATGATGGCGAGAACCTGTGGCTGTTGCAGTCGCGTCCGATAACCACTCTGTTGCCGATTTGGACGCGCAAGATTGCCTCTGAAGTCATTCCGGGTACCATCCGACCCCTCACCTGGTCGATCAATCGTCCCCTCACCTGCGGTGTCTGGGGAAAACTCTTTACCATCGTCTTGGGCAAACGGTCGAGAAATCTGAATTTCGAACAAACCGCTACCTTGCACTTTTCGCGGGCTTACTTTAACGCTTCGTTGCTCGGGCAAATCTTCCTTCGCATGGGGTTGCCCCCGGAAAGTCTGGAATTTCTAACGCGAGGAGCCTCATTCAGCAAGCCGCCGATGCGTTCTACCTTCACCAACCTGCGGGGGTTGCTGCGGTTGTTCAGCCGGGAACTCCGCCTCAGTCAGGATTTTGAGGAGGCCGATCGCAAGCGCTTTTCTCCAACTCTTGCGGAACTGGCCAACTCGGATCTCAACAATGCCAGCCAAACCTCGGGGGTTAATGAACCCGCAGCAACGCGAATGTTCCTCAACGTGGAAAAAACCCCAAAAGCGATTCTCGGACGGATCGATCGCATTTTGGATTTGCTAGAGGAAGCGACTTACTACAGCATTTTGGCTCCCTTGAGTTTTTTGGCGCGACAAGCAGTGCTCAAAGTCAACGCCAACGAACTTGACTACAGCCAAATGCCGGAAGTCTCGGCGGTGCGATCGCTGCAAGAATTGGCGAATGAAGCACTGCTGATGCTTCCGGATTTGGAAGAAATCAGTCTTCCGGGAGATAAAACCGGGGATTGTTCGCAACTGTTTGCGGTGTTGGCAGAAATGCCGGACGGACAGACGATTTTCGAGCAGTTGGACGAGTTTCTCGAGACTTTCGGCTATCTCAGCGATGTGGCTACGGATATTGCGGTTCCCACGTGGAAAGAAGACCCGCGCCCGGTGCGACAACTGTTCACTCAGCAGTTATTCCAACCCTCTGCGGTGGAACAACAGTCGAACTCTAGCGGCATGAAAGCCCAGTGGGTTCAGCCTCGTCTGAATCTGAAAGGTCGGGTGAGTGCGATTTATAGCCAATTACTCGCTCACCTGCGCTGGAGCTTTTTAGCGTTGGAGCAAGTTTGGCTGGATGCAGAAGTGCTATCCGAGGCGGGGGATATATTTTTCCTGGAATTTGAGGAAATTCGCCAGATGATTGAAGTGGCAGATCCGCCGTTCATGGATCGGGTGGGGGAGTTGGTGGCGTCCCGGCGCAGGGATTTTGCCCGAGACGAACAATTGGTATCGGTGCCGTCGGTGGTGTATGGCCATACGCCTGGGGTTCCTTCAACAGTCGCGCCACAATCCTTCTCCGGCCAGCAATTGCGCGGCATTGGTGCCAGTGCGGGAGTGGCTGAGGGTCCGGTGAAAGTTATTCGCTCTTTGCAATCGGCAAGCGCGATCGCGGAAAATACCATTGTGGTGGTGCCTTATACGGATGCCGGTTGGGGTCCGCTCTTGGCTAGGGCTAACGGTCTGATTTCGGAGGTGGGCGGTCAGTTGTCTCACGGGGCGATTGTGGCCCGGGAGTATGGGATCCCGGCAGTGATGGATGTAGCCGATGCTACCCAAACCCTACAGGAGGGTCAATGGGTGAGAATTGACGGTCAGCGCGGCATTGTGGAAATTCTCTAACAGAGTATCTCTCGCGCATCTATCTTAGGACTGAAATATAGAGCTAATTCTGAGGAGAAAAATCTCCCGTGGGAGGGTTGACAAATCCCCCGTGGCAATATAATGAGCGGGGAAAACCAAACGCAAGGATTGCCGCTCGAAGTGAGGAGGCGATCGCAGAGTGCAGAAGGCGATCGCTTCTCTCTCACTGGAGAGTTGACAAAATTACCGATTTTTGGTATAGGTGACGAGAGCGGCGAGGGGCAAAATTCTAGCAATTTTCTAACCTCTCGATGGAGTTCCACCGCCTGTCAGCACAAGGCAGGGTCTTGTCCCTACGGGAGATATGGATGGTTAATACACCAACAATGGTATTAATCAACCCCTCGATGGTCAAATTCTTTCCAATCACAGTATCATAAACTGTAGTGCCGGCTCTGGGTTGCGTCAGGTCTTGACGTAAAGTCAACTTGCATCGGGTGTTGTGCCTACAGTTCCTCTGCTAGAGCATCGCGTTTGTCTTGCGATCGCGCAAGCCATTCCCAAGTTCATCTGGCGGCGAGCTAATTCTCGAGCCAATTCTTCCCCGATTCCAGATGATGCCCCGGTGATTCAAGCAGTTGCCATGCGGTGGATCCCTGTTTTGACTCTATTTTTCATAAAACTTCACATATTTTATCCCCCCCTGGGGGAACCGTCGAACATTGCTCGGATTGCAAGGCAGGCAGGATGGAGAAACAAGGCGATCGCACTGGTGGCTGGCGATTCAGCCAAAGATGGCGGGCAAAACGCCGTTGCATCCTCCCTCTCGACAAGTCCCGAGAGTGGTGACGATCTCCAACCCAGCAATCGAGGAGAACCGGGCATTAACTCCCCATTCAACAATTTAAACTCTACAATTTAAAATAGGGAAAGGGCAAAGATCCATTCCGATTGCGTGCCATCCCTTTTGGGGCGATCGCAAAACCTACTTCCCGGAAAATTTTTGACCTTGCGTCTGCAAAATGCCGGATTTTTGCCCCAGACCACCATTATTCTCGATCGCAGCACCACGCTCGAAAACAATGCAAACCCACCGGAAAACATGGAACAGCCAAACAAGCTTGCCGATGCAAGCGTTTACAGTGAATCCCCAGGACTGTCAGGGACTCCGTAGAAACCAACCCCATGTCTAAAGCCAGGGGCTTGTACTTCTAACCACCTGACCAGCCTAA
>NZ_JAJENT010000399.1:0-393 GCF_035615515.1 Phormidium sp. CCY1219 | reverse complement strand
AAGGTAGAGAATTTTTCATTTCGGAGGTGCAAGCGCGGTAATGACTATTCGGCTACGTACCACATCAATCTGAGAAAAGCTATAGGCGACTTAAATGGGTAAAAAAACTCGATTCAGAGAAAGATGGAGGTGGATTGAGGGGTAACGTTTATCTGGGATAAGCAAGGGTGGAAATTATGCAGGCATCGTGACTGGGCGGGGAGGCGGAACCTAGCGGAGGGTTGCCCAGTATGTGCTGGGAACGAGAGAGAAGTGACATGATTTTGCTTGCCCTATTTTGCGTCTATTTTCAGTGTCGGATCGATCGCGATTTCATTCCGAAGAGTGATGTGTGCTTCGCCAATGTTCGGAAAGTTTGTCGCGCCTAAAGCACTGCTTTCACTCCGATACGGC
>NZ_JAJENT010000398.1:0-6579 GCF_035615515.1 Phormidium sp. CCY1219 | reverse complement strand
GGCTAAAGCCGCACGTTCGTTTTTCCTCCCCCGGCTAAAGCACGGGGGTTTCCAAACGTATCGGAGGTTATCATGAGCGAAGTACAATCAGAAACGAAAAATACTACTCCAGAGGTGCAAGCCTCTTCCCCGAATAAGCTGCAAAACCTGTTGAGTGACTGGAGAGTGCGGGTGGGCTTGATGGGTACTGCGATCGCCGGTTTGGCATTGGGGTTGTTTTTCTTGGTGTTCTTTTGGCAACATTCTGTGGCTGAGATGGGCATGAAATCTTGGTCTTCTCATGCGAATGCTACGCCAATTGAATGCATGATTAAGGACACCAATAGCGATGGCTATGTCAGTTGCAGCGCCATGCTCCATGATGAAGTGGTTCCCCTGGAATGTGGAGCCAGTATTTTTAATATGGGCTGTCGGGTGAATTACGGCGCGGCGGCTGCACCGCAAGTGCGATCGGGCAATCGCAATAATCTTCAAAGAGGTCTCTAAACTGTCGCTAAAGTGGTGATTCCCAACCGCGTTTCTTCACCAATGGCGTGACGATTTAGCCAAAAATTCCTCTGAAAAACCCCGGTTGATTGTCCCCTCGGGGTGAGAAACCAATTTTCCCCACCGCGTTAGGATTGCACCAAAAGTTATCGCCTGATAAACCCGATTGATTGTCCTTTATGGGCGATAATCAATCGGGTTTTTTTAGCAGTTTTTGTTTCAATCCCTGAAAGGGATTAGGAGAAATTGAGACAGCCTCCTCAGAAGTCTTTAGACGGTGTGACACAACGTTAAGTGCCATCAACTTAAAGCATTTGACAAATTATAGCTCAATAAAAAATTGCCCAGGGACAAGATTTGCTCGATCGGTTCGGGAGCCGTAGAATCAGCGGTGAAATAGATTGATAAAAGATTAAAGCTTACTGGCGCTCAATGGTTAACTCAAAATGTAAACCAAATGCTTAAACTTACCTGTGCTTACTTCAATGATGTGCTATAGAGTTTAAGCGGATTACTCTGTGGTTTTATTTGAAAAAAAATTGAGAATTCAAAAGCCTACTCTAAAAGCCGTTTTTGCCAATCGGTCAGCTTTTTGCATTCTAAAGTATAAAGATAAACTAAACATTAGGCGAGAGAAAATCGTACTTTTACTTATTTACAAAATCGGGATGCTCCCAGATTTTATCGCCCGTTCCAAGAGCGATCGCTGAGCGGAATTTAACTTAATCCAAGGGCGAGCTTTTTTCAACCAGTCCTCAGCGGATTGGACATCCTTCGCCAAGCCTTTTTCCAGCAAAACCGCCGCCGCCACAGTGGCCGATCGCCCATGACCGATGGCGCAGTGAATGTAAACATTTCCGTCACAATTGGCAATAGTTTTCACTAAATCGCGAAAGGCTTCCAGATTCGGCACATTGGCATCCAATGTGGGCAAACAAATATAGTCTTTGTCCCGAATCACCGATTGAGGTTCGGGGAACTCCGCCGTTAAATCCACAATCAACTGAATATCTGGCGGCAATTCTCCACGCAACAATCGCCGCCCCATCCACAGCCCCGGGGCAATGTAGTTATAAGCATCTTCCCGTAAAAGCAAGCGTTGGCCGTGCCAAATGAGCCAAGTAAATAACAGGTAAGGCAGCAATAAAAGCGATGCTCCCCAGGAAAGTTGACCCGACGCGCGCTTGCCAAAAATGCCACTATCCCTAGCCGCATAAGCCACAGCAACGATTAAAAAATCCAGTCCCAGCCAGAACAAGAGCAAGCCGGGAAATCCCAAAAAAATGCCCAAAACGGTGAGGCAGGTACCGAGGATAACAAACAGGGTAATATACTTCATGGAGTTGCTTAGGGTTGGATATAGAATTGAGCGGGCTTTTTTATTGTAAATGAGGGGGAGGCCAATCGAAGGCACAGACATGCAAGGGCATTTTAATAGGTTGAGACAACTCGCATTGCGGGCAAAGCCGCAACCTGGGCGATCGCCACCCGGAGGGGTCTGATGCCCCCCAAGGGGAGGCAGGAGGGACCCAAGGAGGGACTCCGGGAAGCGCCCCGGATGCTTCCCTCGATAAACCGGGGATGAAACCGATATAGAATCAGGCTTTCCAAGAGCAAGTGTAGCGACAAAGAAAAAGAACATTAAATAAAAGGCAAATCGAGCCGAACTGACTTAAAATGCTACAGGACAAAAAGCAAGGAAAGATGCTATCATGTGTCGCTTAATGGCCTATATGGGTCGCCCAATTCTACTCGATCGCCTATTACTGAAACCGGAACACTCCCTAATCGTGCAAAGCTACGAACCCCGGGAAATGACCTCCGGAGTGGTGAATGCCGACGGGTTTGGGATTGGGTGGTATCATCCGGAAAACAACACCGACCCCTTTACCTACAAAAACCTGCTTCCGATCTGGAGTGACATCAACCTGCCCCAATTGAGTCGCTATATCGAAAGCGGATGCGTACTCGGATGCGTTCGCAGCGCCACCCCGGGACAGGCGGTGGATCTGAGCAATTGCCCGCCCTTTGGCGATCGCCGCATCCTCGGGATTCACAACGGATTTATCGAGAACTTCCGCCAAACCCTGTATCGCCCGCTTCGCAATCGACTCGCCGATGACCTTTACCAACAAATTGGCGGAACCACCGACTCCGAGCATATTTTCGCCCTGTTCTTATCCACCTTAGATGTCACCGCAGACCATCACAAGCAAACCCATCCACCATTAACCGCCGCATTGAGCAGCACCTTAGCCACCTTAACCGAACTTGCCAAACCGCAAGGCGTGAAATTTTCGGCCAATCTGGTGGTCAGCGACGGTCATCAGTTGGTGGCGTCGCGCTTCGCCAACCAATCTGCTGCTCCTTCCCTGTATTGGTTGCGCGACGATCCCAACTTCCCCGATTCGGTGATAATTGCCTCAGAACCCTTATTTGACGGCGACTGGAATTCACTTCCAGAAGAAAGTCTTATCACAGTGGGAGAGAATCTTGATATCAACATCAATCAAATCTAAACCGGGTGGCGATCGCCCACTTGAGGCGAAAAACCAGATCCGCCATGCCATGCAGCAGTGTCGCAGGGGCACCCTGAAACTGTTTGAAAACATGGAAGAGGACACCTTTCGCCGCCAAGTGCATCCCGACTTCAGTCCCGTGGGCTGGCATTTGGGGCACATTGGATTTACCGAGGGGTTGTGGTTGCTAGAACGCTGCGCCGGAAAAGCGCCCCTGTTTCCCCAGTATCGCCGCCTGATGGCCCAGGATGGATTGCCCAAACACCAACGGGTTGAATTGCCTCCCTTGCCCGAGATTGTTGACTATCTCCAGTGCATTCGAGAGCAAGTTTTCGGCTACCTCGACAGCGCGCCGATGGAGCAACAAGAAACCCTGTGGCGGTTTATCCTGCAGCACGAATGTCAGCACACCGAAACCATTGCTTTTCTGTTGCAATTGCAGCGATCGCCCCGGCGGGCAGCCGGCGAGGCGAAATGCCCTGACCCCCTGTCATCGGATCGGGAAATCGAAATTCCTGCCGGCAAGTGCGAGTTGGGAAGCGATGCGCCAGAGGCATTGGATAACGAGCGATCGGTCCATCGCCAGTACCTTCCCGCCTACCTTATCGATCGCTATCCCGTCACCTGCGGCGAATTTCGGCAATTTATCGACCAAGAAGGATATCACACTCCGCGCTGGTGGTCAAGCGAGGGTTGGGAATGGCGACAAACTCACCAAATCACCCAGCCCCTGCATTGGAACGACAAACCCGGGTTCGAGAACCATCCCGTCTGCGGCGTCAGTTACTACGAAGCCGAGGCTTACGCCCGATTTGTCGGGAAGCGACTCCCCACCGAGGCAGAATGGGAAAAAGCCGCAAGCTGGGATCCGCAAACCCAGCACAAACGAACCTATCCTTGGGGGGATGAATTTCCCACCGGCGATCGGGCCAATCTGGATAACCGACAGGCTCAAACCACCCCCGTCAATGCCTATCCCGCCGGGATGAGTGCCTACGGATGTTACGACATGCTGGGGAATGTGTGGGAATGGACATCAAGCTGGTTTCTCGGGTATAGTGGGTTTCAACCCTATCCCTACCCCGGCTATTCCCAAGCCTATTTTGACCGAGAACATCGGGTATTGCGGGGCGGAAGTTGGACCACTCGCCCTTGGGCGATGCGCTGTAGCTTCCGCAACTGGTATTACCCCTGGGTTCGGCAAATTTTCGCCGGATTTCGCTGTGCCCGGGATGTGGAGTAAAAGACGGGCATAACATCAGCAGTCGCGTTTTCCTCGGGGCGCACCGCCGTGCGCCCTCTCTCTTGCCAAAAATCCGCATTGAAACCTCTACCCCTAGGGCGTCGGTGTAGTCGAGGTTAGAGACCCTGGTTTCTTCACCCAACTATTACTAATTAGCAACCTATTAGGGCGAAAACACCGGTTTCAGGTCCCCTAGATCTAATACCGAACCGATACCCTAGGGAAGCATAGACCACTTTTCTCTCACAACCCCAGATTAATTAACCGGAACAATTCATTAGAAATTCCTATCAAAAATCTCCAAGTCCGTGCCCGGAAACTGCCGAGAGGATGGGACAATAAAAAACTGGAATCCGCTAGGGTTTAGAAATGCCAAATCATGGGTTTCTAAAACTAAGCAGACTCCGACTTCGTTTGTGCCTCCACTGAATAGATACTGATGAAAGTTTCAAAACCTTCTGATAATTTAGAATTCTCCACCAAAGTAGCCAGCGATCGCGATATCGAGGGCGATCGCTTGCGTCTCGAACGCTTAATCGGTTCCACGGTTTCCGACGCCCAAATCGATATCGGTGCTGACGCGATCGCCGGGTTGAAAAACACCCCCAAAACTCTATCGCCCCACTATTTTTATGACGATCGCGGTTCCGAACTGTTCGAGCAAATTTGCGAATTACCGGAATATTATCCCACCCGCACCGAAGCCACCATTTTGCGCCAATGTGCCCCGGAAATTGCCCAACTCACCGGACCGTGCGAAATTGTAGAACTCGGCAGCGGAAGTTCCACCAAAACCCGAATTCTCCTCGATGCCTATCAGGAATTGGCACATCCCCTGCGCTATCTTCCTATTGATGTCAGTGGCGGCATTTTAGAAAGTAGCGCTCAGCAGTTATTGTTGGATTATCCCTCCCTGAACGTGCATGGGTTAGTGAGTACCTACGAAGTGGCTTTGACATCCCTAGGTTCCTCCCCTCTCCCCAGTCGGATGATTTGCTTTTTGGGCAGCACTTTAGGTAATTTGAATCCCCAAGAATGCGATATTTTCTTCTCTGAGATTATCGACGCCCTGCAAGTGGGAGAGTATTTTTTGCTCGGAATTGACTTGCACAAATCCAAAGAGATTTTAGAACCGGCGTATAACGACGCCCAAGGGGTGACAGCCGCATTTAATCTCAATATGCTGCATCATCTGAATTGGCGATTTGATGGGAATTTCGACCCGCAGCAATTCGAGCATCGGGCATTTTATAATCAAGAGCAACGCCGCATCGAAATGCACCTCCAAAGTCGGCGATCGCAAACCGTGCGACTGCGCACCCTGGATTTAACCGTGGAATTTGAAAAAGACGAGACGATTCTCACCGAAATTTCCCGCAAATTCGAGTTACCTCAAATGGCAGATTATCTGCAGCGCAAAGGCTTGCACCCGGTGAAATCCTGGACCGACCCCAACCAGTGGTTTGGCATGATGCTCACCCAATTGCGTCAGGATTAATCGCAATTTTCTTAACCCTTGATTGAAAAACACCTCTGGTAGTAGAGACACGGTATGCCGTGTCTTTACACTATCCTTTTTTTAAGGAGTGTACGCAAAATAATAAGCACGGTGAAGCGAATCAAACCTCAAGCGCGGTGGGCATTCCCCACCCTCCCAGTGCTGTGTGGTGAGTTCCACCCGACAACTTCCCAATAATAAAAGCCGATGGTGCAGGAACCATCGGCGTGGATTGTTCTGGTAAAATTTAAACCGCAATTGCTTACGCCTGCATTCTTTAATTGTCTGCCGGCGTCACTGCTTCTGCGGGCGTCGCTTCCCGAACCGGAATCCCTTCGGATTGATTTCGCAGTAACTCTAACTGTCTCATGCGGAATTGAGCCGCCGCATCATTGATATTTTCCTCTTTTTCCAGGCGAAACTCCTGCATACTGCGACCTCCACCCAGGTTAGCGCGGTGAATGATATCGAGTACGTCGAAGGTTTCCCCTTCACCAGTAGTGCCATCAAACGGATCGCGGCTGTTTTCCAGTTGCGGTTCGATTAAATCGTCCGCACCGTTGCTTTCTTGGGCAACAGCAGATTGCCCAAACAGCAGGGTTGTGGTGGCGATCGCCCCTAGGATACCCAGGGCGATCGCAGACAATGGGGTGCAAAATGCGATCGCTTTTTTTGTGTTTGCCATCATAGAAAATTAGGGGTTGGTAAGGGGGGCGAATGGAAACCCCTGTCATTTATGTATGGGGAGCAATTCGCCCCCCCTTACATAAACAGCAGTCCCACAGGACTTCCTTTTTTTAGAAAGTACAAGGCTCCATTTCCCTCGTACACGA
>NZ_JAJENT010000397.1:0-324 GCF_035615515.1 Phormidium sp. CCY1219 | reverse complement strand
ACACATCAAAGTCAAAGGTGATAAGTCTCCATTTGATGGAGATTGGGCTTACTGGAGTAAGAGAGGAATTAACAAGGTTGGAATACCAGCTAAGTTAGCCAAACTTTTGAAGGAACAAAAAGGCAGGTGTAATGAATGCGGCCTGTTCTTCACGGACAGTGACCTAATTGAGGTAGACCATATTAAACCTCTAGCGGCGGAGGGTAAAGATACCCATAAAAACCGCCAAGCATTGCATCGCCACTGTCACGACCGTAAAACCGCAAGAGACCTCATCATAATTGAGGAATATCAAGCGAAAATCAGCTCCCATGACAAGGGATA
>NZ_JAJENT010000396.1:0-62013 GCF_035615515.1 Phormidium sp. CCY1219 | reverse complement strand
AACGGAGTGCGTGAGGCACTTAGGCGGGTCAGCTACCTAAATTAACGAGGCACGAAGCCCCGCTACTTCAGAGCGGGATGCTGATGCTTCTCTACCTTCCTCTTGGTTGCCTAAAAGTTTGATGGCCAGCAGAGGCGGTGTGAAGCTGGTCTGGAAAAGGGAAGATGGGCTAGGAAGTTCCTAACCCAAGTGCGAGAACCGCGAACTGGGCGCGATCGCGCTTCAGGGAGCGGCGATCGCGGCGAGTGTACTTAGCTGCGCGAAGGCTTAAGTTCCTAGCGCGGAAACCAAATTGCGGAGGTTGACGTTCGCATATCCAACTTCCATTTTCGGTTTGTCTTGCAAGGTACTTGCCATGTTGTTGAGGATATTCATTAAATCGTCATATCCGCCAGTTCGCATTATTATATATTGCAACTGATTTTTAATTTGTTGCATGACTGGCGTGCCTTGCAATTTGGTGCCTTTTTTGCCGCTGCTGACTTCTTTGGTCAGATTGTGTTGAATGAAAATCCTCATGTTTTCGAGGCTTTGATTTTTCATCAACTGTTTGAGTTCGTCGCAGGCATTGTCTACCAATTTGCTGGTGACGAATTTCATCACCAACGGTGGCAGGGTAAAGAAAATGTCGGAGGCGGTTTCTTGTTTTTCAATCAGCGATCGCCGCGTTAGGGAATCGAGATTTTTCAGCATATCGGACAAGGAAACCGGCAACAACAGATTTTCGCGCAACCGCGAAATCGAAACCGGACCGTTTTCGATGGCCAACCAGTAGACGATTTCTTCTTCTGAGGGGGACAACCGCTCGAATTGCTGTTCGAGCAAGTCGGTGAGGGTATCCTCCACGAACAGTTCGGTGGCTTTCAAGAAGCTGCCGGTGTTCCCGTTAAAGAAATCTTTAATGGTTGTCGCAACAATCTTATAGGCCAGCAGATTGTCCGCATAGCGCTTCACCAGTTCTTTCCACTCTTTTTCGGTGGGGCTTACGCCTTTGTCTTTGAAGATTTCGCGCGCTACATCTTCGTAGTCCATCGGTTGCAGCGTCCGCACTTTTCCGCCTTCGAGCAAGGAGATTTCGGCGGGTTCTTCGTCGGTGGCGATCGTCAGGCAGCTTTTATGGGTGCTTTCCGCACAGCGTTTGATGAGTTCGCGATAGCCTTCGTATCCCTTACGATAGTTCCCGGCGAGTTCGTCGCTTTCTAGGACGGTCTCGAAATCATCCAAAATCACCAAGCAGCGATTTTTCCGCATCAGCTCTAATAAGCAGGTAATTCTGCCTGTGGCATCTTCGGGTAACTCCAGTTTCTTTTGCGTGGAAAGCGACTGGATGATGCCCCCAAGCAAGTCTTCCACCGAAGGCGTTCCCGCCATCGATCGCCACACGATGTAATCAAAGTCTTGTTGCAGCTTTTTGGCCATCTGCACTGACAGTACGGTTTTGCCATTCCCGGACATGCCCAGCAGCACCAGCAACCGCGTTCCTTCGTCTACGATTAACTCTTCTAAGATATCGAGCTCTTCGGTGCGCTTCACCAGTTGGGACACATCGGGAGCCTCACCCCAATCTTGGTTCTGGCTGGCCCGGGGTGTGGGAGTGGGAGAGGTTTTGGCTGGGGTGGCTTTGGTTTTGGTTTTGGGTGTCGCCGGGGGCGGGGGAGCCATTTCTTTCTCCCGATCCTGGTATTGGTAGATGAGCTGGTGCCGCAGTTCGGCTAGCTTCCCAGGTCCGCGTCCGTAAATGCTAAATTTCCGGTACACTTCGCCGAGACGCTTGCGTACTGCAATGTTGCTAATCCCCAATTTGGTGGCGATCGAGGCGGTGGAATCCCCATCGAGCGCCATGATCACGGTTTCTAGCTCGGCGTCGGATACGCCGCGCTGTTTGGCGACTTGTTTGAGAAAGTCTTGTGGAATTGGATTGCTCAAGATAGTTCTCTCGCTTTTACAAACGATACTCCAATTTTCATTATACTGTGTTTCTTCTAATTTGCACGCTTTTTTACCCAAGGTTGCTGAAATTTTTTTTTCTTTCGGGTAGCGATCGCCCTTCCGAGGGTTTCGCACCCCTATTTACTTGCCGGATAAAAACAGCCACAATCGCCGCCCCACAAGCGATTTGCGCGTTATTATCTCCTTGATTTTCCCCCTTGACCTTTCCCCCTACCCCAGGGTTTTGCTTCCCTCCCGGCGGTAAAAATTTTCCCTACCCGGCATTTCTTGCCCCCTTGAATAAAAAATCAAGCTTGACCCCAGAACGACCACCGTTTAGTTTAGAGAGGGATAGACCACTTTGCAACCCCCCTAGAAGAGGGCCGCTCCTTGTGGCTTCGCATATTCTATCTAACGAGTTGCGAATTCCACGTGCTAAACTATTGGATAAATAGGAGGCCAAAGGAGTTCTCTACAGGGGACTGTTTCCTCGGACGATTTCCCCCGGTCAAAACCCCTATTTTCTGGCTCGAATAGCTTATACTTGCTGGAGCTAGGACATCATAACACAAGAAATAGACAAAAATCAACAAAAATCCCCAACAAAAAACTGTCCTATTTTATACCATTTTAGGTTTTAGAAGGTAGCCTTAGCAAGGCGGCTTGGGAGGAAAAACCACCGATCCCGCGATCGACTCGGTGGACTCGCGGGGAGTTGGGAAGTTATGCAAGGGGGCGAGGAGAAAATGGAAGCCACCGCAGCACAGGTGCTTTGTCCAGGGGAAGGGGGGAGGAAACATCTGGTGCAAGGATTTCCCAAAGCGTCCGAGTTCTGCCCTGCCCGAATTCGCGAACGTTACTGGCGGAGTTCTCTCCAGAGTGAGGCTTGGCGCGTGAGGGTTGCGGGAGTGCTGCATGGTTTCGCGGCGGGGGTACAAGCCCGGGGAAGTGTTGGCGGTGGATTGGCAATAACAATGCATGAGTTTAAATCCTGGGTTTTTTCCAGCCCGTAGAATTTCCACGGCGGAAATATATTTGAACTTCACTGCCCAAATGGCGCTGCAGGGGCACAGAGGAAGCCTCGGCTCATGTTGGGCGAAGCAGGGGAAATCGGGGTGGGTCTATACCCTCGGGCGCTCTGGTGGCTGTGCTTTGCCACAAGGCAACACTCTCGCGATGCCGGGTCTAACACCATATTTATCCGAGGTCAATCAGTGAAGAAAATCGGCCAAAGGGCGGACTTGTGCGGATGGGCGATCGCCCTTTCACGGCCAGATTCTCGCCTTTCTCCCGGCTACCCCCTTCCACCGGGCGGGGCTTGGGTATCTCCCGCAAAGCTCCTCAAAAGATCCTCGTCTAACACCCGAATTTGCGAGCCTTCAATTTCGATCGCTCCGCAGTGGCTGAGTTTGGCAAACACCCGCGAAAGCGTCTCCGGAATCGTGCCGAGAAATGCTGCCAACTCCTTTTTCGATATCTCCAATTCCACAAAGGGCAAGGATTCCGGACTCGACTGGCTTAACTCCACCAAATACGCCGCCAATCGTTGCGGCACATCCTTCAAGGACAAATCTTCAATCACCCGGGCAAACCGCCGCAAGTGACCGGCAAAAACGGCTAACATATTAATTGCGATCGCTGGATTTTCCCGCATCAGCCCCAGCAAAGCCGTTCGGGAAAAAAACAACACTGTAGAATCCTCCAACGCCGCCGCCGAAGCCGGAAAACATTCCCCATCAAACGCAGGTACCTCGGCAAAATGCTGTGACGCTCCAAAAATTTGCAAAATTTGTTCTTTTCCTGACAAAGATTCCTTAAACACCTTCACCCGCCCAGAAACCACCACAAAAAAACCGATCCCCGGATCTCCCTCCCAAAACAACACCGCTCCTTTCTCATACTCTTGCGCGATCGCAATTTTCGCTACTGCTTCGCGATCGCGGGCGGACACCCCGCCAAATAACCGCGTTTGCCCCAAAAATTCCGTTCTATCCATTCCCAATCCACACTCCTCCAATGCCTAAAATCGTCCCTCATTTTAAAAAATCTATCGGCCCTTGACTTAAGTCAAGGCGCATTCCATTCCACCTCCCTACCATAAAAATTAAGAACTCAAAAGCCACAAAGGAGAAATGACCTATGTTTTGCAGCCAATGCGAACAAACTGCCGGCGGACAAGGATGCTATCAATGGGGGTCTTGCGGCAAAAGCCCAGAAGTTGATGCCCTACAAGACCTTTTAACCCATGTGTTGCGCGGACTCGGACAGGTGGCGATCGCCGCCCGGGAAGTGGGTGTCACCAACCTGCAAGCCGATCGCTTCACTTGCGAAACCCTCTTTTCCACCCTCACCAACGTCAACTTCGATCCCGATAGCTTCGTTGACTACATCCACCAAGGGATTGCCCTGAGAGAAAACCTCAAATCTCAACTGCGCGCGATCGCCCCGGAACACCGCATCTCGGATCCCGCCGCCCACTTTCAACCCGCCGAAACCCTGGACGAACTCGTCGAACAAGGGCGCGACCTGGAATACCAATTTATCTCCAAATCCGCCCAAAACGTCGATATCTTCTCCCTCAAACTCACGGTTATCTACGGACTCAAAGGCATCGCCGCCTATGCCTACCACGCCCAAGAACTCGGCCAAGAAGACGAACGAGTCTATGCCTTTTGTCACGAAGCCCTGGCATCTCTCGGCGACGACACCCTCTCTCTGGACGACTGGGTTAACCTCGCCCTGAAAGTCGGCGAAATCAACCTGCGGACGATGGAACTGCTGGATCTGGCCAACACCGGATCCTACGGTCATCCGGTTCCCACCCAGGTTCCCCTAGGGGCCACCCCAGGTAAAGCGATTCTGGTGTCGGGTCACAACCTGAAAGACTTGGAAGAACTGCTCAAACAAACCGAAGGCAAGGGCATTTTTATCTACACCCACGGGGAAATGCTCCCGGCGCATGGCTATCCCGGTTTAAAACAACAATACCCCCATCTGTACGGTCACTACGGTACCGCTTGGCAAAATCAAACTAAAGAATTTGCCAAATTCCCCGGCCCAATCGTGATGACCACCAACTGTTTGATGCCTCCTCAAAAATCTTATCAGGATCGCGTCTTCACTTGCGGTCCGGTAGGTTGGCCCGGATTGACCCACATCGAAAACCGCGACTTCAGTGGGGCGATCGAAATGGCTTTGTCAATGCCTGGGTTTACCGAAGTTGGGGATCCGCGTCACGTCACCACCGGTTTTGCCCGCCATGCGGTACTCGAAGTTGCCGATCGCGTCATCGAAGCGGTTAAAGCCGGCGAGATTCGTCACTTCTTCTTAGTCGGCGGTTGCGATGGGGCGAAACCGACGCGCAACTACTACAGCGAATTAGTCGAAAAAGTCCCGGAAGACTGCGTGGTTCTGACCCTCGCCTGTGGCAAATTCCGCTTTTTCGATAAGGAACTCGGCGACATTGGTGGCATTCCTCGGTTGATGGATGTGGGTCAATGCAATGATGCTTACTCTGCAGTTCAAATTACCCTGGCTTTGGCCAATGCTTTTGATGTAGAGGTCAATGAGCTACCGCTTTCGATGATTTTGTCCTGGTACGAACAAAAAGCCGTGGCTATTTTGCTGAGCCTGTTCTATCTGGGCATTCAAAATATCCGCTTGGGACCGACTCTGCCGGCATTTATTTCGCCGAATGTGTTTCAGCTCTTATCCCAAAAGTACAATCTCAAATCTATTACCACTCCGGATGAAGATTTGGCGGCTTGTCTCGGCACAGCAATCAACGTTTAATTCTCTTGACATTGGACTGCACGGTTCTTCTCTTTTGATGGCTAAGTTCTCATCGCTTTTCTGCTATTGAGCGTTCGATACCCCCCGGTTTTTTGGCATAAACCGGGGTTTTTTTATGGTGAAAAAATGCAATCGTCTCGATGGAGTTCGAGTCCGAATCTGGGGGAATTGGTGGGAGAAAAAGATACAAACTCGGCTGATTGGAAGTCCGGACCTTTCGCGCGATCGCTTTTCCGAGGCGGGCTAATTTCTATGCAAACCTTTTGCCCGTCAAATGCAGTATAATACTCAACGATCGCACCGGAGAAAAGGAGGAGCGATTTGCCTGCTGCTTTCTGCCCGGGCTATATAAACAAGCGATCGATGCTGTGGGCGGGGGTATTTATTTTGTCTGCAACGAAGGAATGCCGCTAGTTGCAATCGGTTTGAATTTCGGTTTCGGGGGCATCAGGGCACTCGATTCATACTTGGCGGGTTTCGGGAGCGAAATTGGTTTGAATGGGAGGGTTTGAGTTGAACGCCACAGGTATCGCTTTTGTAGCGCACTTGTATGAGAATGCAGGGAAATCGGGATACAATCTCGGCGTTTATTTGAAAAAATTCAATCCCGATCGCTTGAGGGTACAGACACAGCCGGCGTCAAGGGGAACTTGATGCTAAAAAATGTAGCACTAGGTTGCCTTGCGATCGCCAACGAAGCCGCGAAGGAGTTACCTGCGCTTGGCGTTCATCGTGCGAACGATCCAGTAGCTAATGGAGAGGGCAAAAATTGCGACCGCTAATCCTAGTAAATCATTCCCCGAATATTTGGTCAAGTCAAAAATAATAATTTTTCGCGCTACAGCCACCAGAGAGGTGACTATCACTAATTCTACTTGAACCGTATGTTTTTTCAAATAAGCCGTGATATTTTCTAAAATCTCGATTGAAATCAAAACGTTTAAAAATAATCCAAAAATTTCAAATAAAGTGGTATTAAAAAAGCCAACAGGTGTTATCAATATTTTTTGAGCCAGTAAAACAATTAAATCAAAAATCGCTACGATGATGATAATCACCATCAGCACCGAGAGAATTTTGGCAATAAAAATTTGCAGGGTTTCGATGAGATGGAGAAAATTGGAATCCTCACTAGCATTCCTGAGTTTGTCAGACACTTTTTTTAACAATGACATGGCAGGTTGAGACAATAGAGGGGCAATGTCAATAGCAACGCCCACAATGCAAGTCTCTTGATTTTATCGCCGATGGTGCCGATCGTCTAGGGAAAGGTAAGAAAAATCTGCCACAAGGGTTATGGTGGCGGGGGATAAGAACCCCTCGAATCCCCCTTTTCCCACTGGCCCGTTTTTCGGGGATTCTCGGGAATGGGAAGGAGTGAAGGGGAGGGGGGGATAAAATTAAGATAGGCGTGGGATAATGGAAGGGCGATCGCACAGCAGAAAATCCGAAGGGTTAAGCTGAGCGATCGCCCAGCTTAACGGTTTTATTTTTGAGGAAAAAGCGTTACGATCGAGCGGCTAAAACTTCGGGTTGTAAGACTTGGTTGAGCTTCCCGCTGCGATAGCCTTCCAGGTCTAAGGTGACATAAACGAAGCCGAATTCTTGAAATGCGGATACCAAAGCGGGTAAATCTTGAGCGATCGCGAAGTCTTTAATTTGTTCTGGAGGCAATTCGATGCGGGCGGTGTCTTTTTCAGACCGAACGCGGAGATTTTGCAGCCCGAGTTGACGCAAGTAGCGTTCGGCGCGCCCGACTCGTTGGAGTTTGTAAACGGTGATTTCTTCGCCGTAGGGAAAGCGAGAACTGAGACAGGGTTGGGCGGGTTTATCCCACCAAGGTAAGGCGAGTTGTTTGGCGAGTTGGCGCACTTCAGTTTTGCTGACGCCGACTTCGGCGAGGGGCGATCGCGCCCCCCGTTCTTTTGCGGCTTGAATCCCGGGGCGATAGTCTTTTAAATCATCTGCATTGACGCCATCGACGACGTAGGGATATCCCCTAGACAGGGCCAAAGGTTTTAAGGTATCGTGCAGTTCGCTTTTGCAGAAATAGCAGCGATTGACGGGATTGGCGGTGTAGTTGGGATTGGCCATTTCTTGGGTTTCCACTTCTTCGTGGGGAATCCCGATCGCGGCGGCTTGAATTCGCGCATCTTCTAAGTCTTCGGGAAGTAAAGAAGGCGAAACGGCGGTGACGGCTAAAGCGCGATCGCCGAGGACGTCATAGGCGATTTTCGCCACTAAGGTGCTATCAATACCGCCAGAATAGGCAATTAATGCCCGATCCATTTGCTGAAATAAGGTTCGGAGTTGTTCGAGTTTCTGCATGATTGGCAGGTTGGGCGACAAATCAATGGTCAAAAGTTCCGGTGTAGCAGGGCAATTTCTGCGAGTTACGTGCTAGAGGTTGCCCTCTCTAGTGTAGCGTAGCCCGGGGTTTTGTGTAGTGGTGTTGGGAAAATCTGCTGCGTTTCCCGGGGCTTTAAAACTGTCGCCGCGCGAAGATAAAGTTAGCGATCGCCAGCATAACGATGGTGTAAAATATGCCGTAAATTGCATTGAAAAGCAGGGTGAGTCCGTCGGGCAATATACCATAAACCGCTTGATTTTTTAAATCCAGACTCGACAAGTTGGGTAAAATAAGATATAATCCGTGGGTGATGGTTTGGAGCGCGGGACTTTTGCTCAGTTCTCCGGCTTTGAGGATTTCGCCACTTAGATGACCCATCACGTAGAGTCCAAAGGTGAGCAAGGTGGCAAGTAAGGAACTGGTAAAGACGCCGAGGGCGATCGCTACGGCGGTGAGTAATGCCAGCTCTAAGAATAAAAATAACAGCGCCACTATCATACTGCCCAGGGGATAAGCCACTCCTTGCAAGCTCATCAATCCCAGATAAATTGCACTGGTCACGGCAATTAATACGGCAATTACCCCACACAATCCCAGATGTTTGCCGACGATAAATTCCGTTCGACTGATGGGTTTGGCAAGCAACAGGAGGACGGTGCGATTTTCGATTTCTTTGTTCACCAGTCCTGTGCCCACAAATGCCGTGACGATTAAGCCGAGAATCCCGATCGCGGCGATGCCTAAATCGAGCAATATTTTATCTTCGGTGAGTACGGCATATTCCGGTAGCAGTTGCATTGCGCCGACAAAAAATAAGGCAAACAATACGATAAAGTACAGTACCCGATCGCGAATGACTTCGGAAAATACGTTAGCAGCGATCGCTTTCGTTCTCGTCAGATTCACGCGGTCCCCTCCTTTATCCCTTGGCAGTTGGATTTTAATAGAATATCTCAGTTTGGCCTATTTTAGGAAAAAGCGAGTAGCGATCGCAACTCGGCGATCGCCATTTCGGTCTCTTCGCGCCCCTTTTTGATGGTTTAGAGGGGTTTATCTCCTCCGTTCCCGGCGCAGAGTCACGGATTTTCTGAGCGAATCCGGATGGCGGGTTGGCATTGGAGGGACCCGCGCCCTACGGCGATCG
This sequence comes from Phormidium sp. CCY1219, assembly GCF_035615515.1. Taxonomy (GTDB): domain Bacteria; phylum Cyanobacteriota; class Cyanobacteriia; order Cyanobacteriales; family Laspinemataceae; genus CCY1219. The sequence continues at coordinate 52,798 of NZ_JAJENT010000396.1, read as the reverse complement.
GGGGAAGTTCCGCGCTTCCGGGAGTGGGTTGAGCTAAATTCCGCTCGATCTGACAGTTTTTTTTCCACTTCAGTGGCGGGTTATCCGAGGGGGATCTTTCCCAAGTTGCAAATAACTGTATTAAATACCCCCCTTGGGTTTGCACGATGATTTCTGTCAGGTTCCACCATTGATTTTCCGGTAGGGGCGAAAGTCGGGTTTTCACTTGGTTTTCCAGCTCCTTGTTTTGGGTTTCCCACTTCGATACCAATAGCTCCACTTTCCCCCACTGTTCTCCCTCCACTTGACTGCGGATAAACGCTTCCATCGAGTTTAAAATACTTTCCCCGCGCGCCGGGATTTCCTCTAAGCGACCGACTCTAATTGCAAAGGAACTCTGGTTAAAATCCCCCGATTGCAATAACGTCGGATAATCGGCTATCCCGCTATTAATTAACAATAAAAATTGCAACCAGCAACTCACCAGTAAGTTGGTAAACAACAACCGCACCAATTGCGGGCGCACTTCCACCGGGGGCGCGGTGAGTTTCATTTTGGGTAGCACTTTTGGCAAAGCGGCGATCGCTGCCGCCAAAATCGGCCAACTCCAAATTCCTATCTGAATGAACCAGCGATCGGGTAAATATTCAAAAAATAAAATGGTCAGCAATAATCCAATCGCCCACGGCCCCAAATTAATCCCCAATATTTTCCAGGGTTTTTCCGCTTGCCACCAGGTGGTTCCGACTATAAAAAATACCCAAGCCGCATTGTTGGTTAATTCGTAGGCATAGAGGGCCGGCGGCACCTGCAGCAAGGAAAAGAAGGAGACGAGCCAGGAAAATATGCTTAACAATACACAGGTTTCCCAAGAAAAAGGCTGGGTCGGTTTTAGCTTTTCTATTAATTTAACTATCCACTTTATCATCGCACGGGCAAAAACTCTTTTAACAGCAAAATTGCTAATATGGTACTGTTACTGTAGGCATGACCCCATAACACGGTTAGGGCTTGTCGGCGTTCGGGAGATTTTTTGATTTTGCGTCGAGAGGAGCTAAGGGGGGACTCTGGGTCGTCTTCTTGCAGGGGATAATTCGGATCGCTCAGTCGATTTAAGTTGACTAAAACAATGACTTTCACAAAAAAAGTTAGCCAAAATATGACAAATGCAAATAAGATAATCCACCCGCCGACATTCGGTCGGAGTCGATTAAAAAAGATATATTCTAGGAGTTGTATTTTTATAGAAGGTGACAGCAATTTGTAGAGGTAAAAAAACAAAATCCACCCCAAAACTGCCGCCACCAAATTCATCGAAAGGGCGTATTCGACGCTCATTTTGCGGCTGAGGCGAATTTCTCGATGCAAACTATTGGATTCGATGGCGATGGAAATGAGTAAAAAAAATGCTTGAAAGATAATGGCCGTAATGGGTAAAATATAGAACATCAAATGGTCTCCCCATCGGGTTGGCGAAGTGGTGAAATTCCTACCCTTAGTTTAGCCGATCGCCGATCGCGTTTGATTGCGGGGGTGAGGCGTCACGGATCCGGAGGTGGCGGAAAAATTTTGGCCTTTGAACCAGATTCGCCGCACTCTCCTTTTCTCGCGTAGCAGGTTGGCGATCGGGCGAGGTTTGGAGGAGCCTCATCTCGTAGGGATACTGAAAAGGCGATCGTGCCGCCTGTGGGGAGGGATAAGCCCTTCTCATCAAGACATCACCACCGGGCGTCGCAGGTGGAGGAGCATTCATCAGTTGTTTTTTGGGCGACGAAACCTCGGATAATAGGAATGGAGTGGACTAGAAAATACTCGCATATGACAAGGACTGGTATTGGCATTCGCACGGCTCAAGCGTCTCACGAGCGCATGGTGGGTCAGATTCACGTGTATGATGGAGCGGGTAAGGGCAAGTCCCAGGCGGCCCTGGGGGTGGTGTTGCGCTCCATTGGTCTGGGGATTAATATGCCGCAGCAAAGCCGGGTTTTGCTGTTGCGGTTTCTCAAGGGACCGGCGAGAGATTATGAAGAAGATGCGGCGATCGAGGCGTTGCAAAGAGGATTTCCTCATTTAATCGATCAGGTTCGCACTGGTCGCGCGGAATTTTTCGGCCCGGATGAAATTACCCGCTTCGACCGACAGGAGGCGCAGCGCGGATGGGATGTGGCGAAAGGCGCGATCGCCTCGGGTCTCTATTCTGTGGTGGTGCTAGACGAACTCAATCCGGTTTTGGATTTGGGGCTGTTATCGGTGGATGATGTGGTTCGTACCCTGAAGCACAAACCCGAACATCTCGAAGCGATCGCTACCGGGCGATCGGCACCGAGCGAATTGTTGGCCATTGCAGATTTGCACTCGGAAATGAAGGCTCACTACCACCCTACGGCGGCGGAACGGGGAATTACGGGGATTGAAATTTACACCGGGTCGGGAAAAGGGAAGTCTACCAGTGCGTTGGGAAAAGCGCTGCAGGCGATCGGGAAAGGAATTAGCCAAGATAAATCCCACCGGGTGTTAATCATGCAATGGCTGAAAGGGGGTAGCGGATACACGGAAGATGCGGCGATCGCGGCGTTGCGTCAAAGTTATCCCAATCTGGTGGATCATCAGCGCTGTGGCGGGGATGCGATTGTCTGGCGGGGTCAACAAAAGGAAATCGACTATGTGGAAGCGGAACGCGGATGGGAAATTGCCCGATCGGCGATCGCCTCGGGTCTTTATAAAACCATTATCCTCGACGAACTCAACCCCACGGTGGACTTAGAACTCCTTTCCGTCCAACCGATCGTGGAGGCGTTACTGCGCAAACCCAAAGACACCGAAGTGATTATCACCGGGCGCTGTCAGGAAATCCCCGATTATTTCGATTTAGCCAGCATTCACTCCGATGTCTTCTGTCACAAACATTATGCCAATCAAGGGGTAGAACTGAAACGCGGGGTGGATTTCTAAGTTCTGGATTCTAGGGGTTAGAAACCAAGGGGATGAAAGTAGAGACGCGGTTAATCGCGTCTCTACGCCGGTGCAATCCTCCCACCGATTGGTGACGGGCACCCACCTGGGCGCGATCGCTGGGGGGTGAGGGTCGATTTGAATCAATTTGCACTCAACTTGCCACGTTTCCCGGCAAAAAAAACCGCGATCGCTCTCCAGAAAACGGCGGAAATTGGAGCATTTTACCCGTTTCCCGCGATTGGGAATTTAATCAATTTTATGGCAAATTCACCGCTAAACTTTTAGCCAGTGCTCTGGCGAGAGAAATTTGGATTTTTTGGGTTGTGTAAGAGATAACAAAAAACTTGTATCTGGGATAACAATACCTGAGAAAACTTTTCGTAACCTACCGCATTTTGTAACCTTTGTCAATGAAATCTGTCACCAGAAAGCTGAGCGTGCGATCGCGGTTTTCTGCGGCCAAATCGTTCATAATAAAACCATAAATGCTACAAGATTTTTGGCTATGTTCGAGAAAAACTGTGTGGGATTATGCTGCCGCTCTTGTCGCTATTACTTGCCAGAAGGGCGGCGAGGCGGTCATTGTCAGCAACTTGGCGTGCCGGTGCGTGGGAGCTGGAGAACCTGTTCTGTCGCCCGGGGAGTCTTTGGCAATGACTGTCAAAAATTGGAAAAATTCACGCACTGGAAACAACCAGAAGGCGTAGGGGTTTAAAGGATGAATTAAGCGGAATCAATCCTCTATTGTAACAAATGGAGAATGGAGAAGTTGTTTGTAGGGTGGGCAATGCCTACCCTATCACGTTTTGATTGTCAGCCGAAGATTTTGTTGGGTGGGCAGCGCCCTTAGATTAGGCGCTGGGATGATAAATTTGTTGGTAGGGGTACTGCCCACCCGACGATTCGATTGTGAATTTTTAAAAGCCGATCGCGCTGCGGACGAGAATCACGGTACAGTCACAATTGCGAGCGATCGCTTCTGGAATATTGCCCATCATCACTTGTTTTAACATGCCCTCGCGACTGGCACCGAGAACGATAGCATCGCAGTGATTGTTATCAACCAAATCGATTAATGCATCCACCACAGAAGCGGCACAAATCGACAGACAAGAGACATTTCCGTTCACTTTGCGATCGAGAAGTTTGCAAGCGCGGTCGAGGACATTCGCATCCGGAGGCGGATGATTGGGGCCAAACACCTGACAGAGGCAGACTTCCGGATGACCGGCGATCGCCACCAAATCCGGGAGCAATTCAACCATTGCCATTGCATTCGGACCGCCGCGCAGGGGAACCAACCAGCGTCGAAAAAGCAGATTAAAAATCAGCGGCGAGCCAGTTTGTTTTGAGCCGCCGCGACTTTTTGGAAGTGCAGAGGTGATTCCGGAGGCGTGCCGATGGGGTACGGGGGGAAACGCCGCATTAAACTCCCGACGTTTTAACTCCATTTCCCGAGAGGAGAGCAGTTGCAACTTTTGAGTCACGGTGCGGCCCCATTTGATTAAAACCACATCGCAAGCAGCTTGACGAATCACCGTATCGGCGATATCGCCAAAAATCCGATCCGGCGTCGAGCTATTACCCTTCCATCCCATCAACAGCAAATCGATGTGACGTTTTTTCACCGTTTCGAGCATAGCGTGAGCCGGATTGTGGGCGACGCGCACCTGAGTATGTACCGGAATATCGCAATTGCGACCGATGCGTTCTGCCCGACGCAGGAGACGACGAGCGGCGATCGTTTTGACGGGAGTTTCGCTGGGGGGGCGATGACGAGAAACGGAAATCGCGTGCAGACATTCCAGTTCCGAGTGACGTTGCTGGGCGATCGCGGCGGCGAAGCGCAGTAAAGCCGGCGCGGTTTGCGGATTTGACAGCGGAACCAGAATGCGTCCGCGCCCGATAGCGGGGGCGCGGGTTTGATAGACCACATAAGAAGGTTGCAGGGGAGAACCCAACTGATTTTCCCCAGTGAGGCGATCGCTTTGCGCCCGAATAATATCCGTGCGGGTAATAATTCCCACCAACTTGCGACCTTCGGTGACCGGCACCCGACTGAGGCGGTAACGGTTGAGCTGATAGAGGACCTCGCTGAGGGGGTCATCCGGGGAAACCCGCACTGGTTGGGGGGTCATAATTTCCGTGAGGGGGTGAAACCCGGGAAGATTGCGCTTGCCAATTTTCACCAAATCTGTTTGGGTGACAATCCCGACTAATTTGCCATCATCCACCACGGGAAAGCCACGATGATGCGATCGCGCGAATGCCTTCACCACTTCATCCAGGGCCAACTTGCTGCTCAGGGTCTCCACCCGACGCTGCATGACGTCCGCCGCCCTCACCTCACTTAAAGCATTATTACCCGCTCCTTCTCGCGGCAGTTCGATGCCCTTTAATTTTAACAATTTGTCATAAAGCGACCCCGGCCATGCGGTTTCCGAGACTAAATAAGATACCACCGCCCCAATCATCAACGGCAGCACTAAATTAAAATCGGTGGTAATCTCGAAAATCATTACCACCGCTGTAATAGGGGTTTTCGACACCGCACAGAAAAAGGCTCCCATACCCGCCAGGGCGTAGGTTGTCGGCAACCCCACCCCGATCAGATCCATTTGCCAAAGACCGATGAGATAACCCAGGGCCGACCCCAATATTAAGGAGGGGGCAAACAAACCTCCCGGCGCGCCCGAACCTGCTGCTACTATAGTGAGGATAAAGTGAGTTAAAAAGGCGATCGCCGATGCCTGTAAGTCTGCTTCTCCCCCGAGGAGAAACTCGCGCAACCCCGTATTGTTACGAAATAACGCCGGCAAAAAGGCGATCGTCACGCCGCAAATCCACCCCGCCAGGGCCACCCGCAACCACATGGGCAGTCGGCTGAGGGTGCGACGATTGAACTGTGCCGCCGCCACAATGCCTCGGGTAAATAACGTCCCGAACACCCCGGCCAAAATTCCCAATATCAAATAAAACGGAATCTCCGGCGCGGAAAAACGGGTGTCAAACGTGGATAACCCAATATTGAGGTCCAAACTTTGACCGCCGAGAATCCGGGAGACTACCGCCCCCACAAATGAGGCAATAATCGCCGGACCGAGGGTAAACCCGGAAATATCGTGGAGCAGTTCTTCCACGGCAAATAATACTCCGGCGATCGGGGCATTAAACCCCGCCGCTAAACCCGCCGCCGCGCCCGCTGCAATTAACTGGCGGCGATAGTCTGGGGAGGTGGGAAACCAGTGCCCGATTTGATTGGCTAAAGCGGCTCCAATCTGCACCGTTGGGCCTTGCCGCCCCAAGGTTAGCCCGGATCCCACGGTGACGATGGTGCCGAGGAGTTTGACGATCGCCACGCGCAAATCCAGGGCTAAGGAAAATCCCCCTAAGGCGGCTTTCACTTGCCCAATCCCACTCCCCCCGGTTTCCGGTGCAATGCGTTCCACGAGCAATCCCGCCAATGCGCCCCCCACCAGTCCCACCATCGGCAGCAATATCCAACTCGAGAGGGTGGTGGAGGCATACAGTCGCCAGGATCCGAGCCACCCCACTCCTTGTTTGAGAAGTACCGCCGCCAATCCCGACACTAACCCGATCAAACCGGCTTCAAAAATAGCAAGGCGTTTCGGTTGCAGAAAAACGGATCTCAGCCTTGCCGCGATTTTCGCGCTCTTTGAATCGTAAAAGAGCCACATAACGATTAAGAATTGATTTTTTTTGGCTGCTAGATAATTTTATCGAGGGCACAAAGGGGAGGCGCGATCGCAGCGATCTGATTCCCTGCGCCGCCATCCCCTACCCCCACCGACTCACGGCTTAAAATTTTTCGCCGCTGTTCTCATTTTTCCCCTTCGGTTTGACCTCAGAACAATTTTCCGCCCCAATGGCACTCGGGGCGGGTTCGCTTCCGGAGTCGGTGGGTTGACAATGTTTGCCCTGCGATCGCCCCGGGGCGATCGCAGTTTTCTTTGCCCACAGACTCCGCACTCGCGGGGTTACGAGGATTGATTTTTCCCCGTCACGTAGAGTCCGGACAGGATCAGGGACGGGGTATAGCAAGAGCCGTTCCATTCCGCATCGGCCCCGATTTCCACCAGTTCTTTGACGGCGGTGTACACGTTGCCGGCTACCATCGTGTCTTTCACTCGTCCGATGATTTCGCCATTTTTCACCCGAAAACCGAGATCTACATTAATGGAAAAATCTCCAGAAATGCCGGCCCCGCCACCGAGGATTTGATCCACGATTAATCCTTCTTCGAGTTGGGCGATGAGTTGGGAGAGGGAGTGGGAACCGGGTTCGATGTACCAGTTGAATAAACCGGGGGTGGGATAGCTGCCTAAACTGGGGCGAAATCCGTTACCGGTGGTGCCGATGCCGAGTAAGCGCCCGGTGGTGCGATCGCAGTAAAAGTTTTGTAACATCCCGTGGTGGATAAAGGTGATGGTTTGGGTGGGGGTGCCTTCATCGTCGAAGGGGCAACTATATGGTCCGGCGGTGGGTTGTTGAGAAATGGTTAATTTCTCGGAGGTGACGAGTTGCCCGATGCGATCGCTCCAGGGAGAAGACTGCTCTTTGACTCGTTTGCCGTTGACTGCGGCTTGTAGGGTTCCCCAGAGCATATCTGCGGCTTTGGCGGTGAATAATATCGGCAAGCCTCCGCTGACGGCGGGAACGTTTTCTTTACTCCAGGCTAGGCGTTGCAAAATTTGCTCGGCGATTTCTGTGGGTTGCAGGGTTCCGCGCTGGATTTGACCGTCGGAGACGCTGAGGAAGTCATCGCCGCGCACCCATTCGGCGGATAGGTAGCCGCTGAGGGTGGTATCTTTGTAGCTACAATGCAGTCCTTTGCTGTTGAGGACGCGGGTGGTTTCGCTTTCGCATTCCCACTCGCCGTTGCAGATAATTTCGGGATAGGCATCGCGCACCAAGGCGATCGCTTCTTTGCCCCACTCGACTAACTGTTCGCTGCTGATGTTTTCGCCGATGTCTTCATAGGAAATGGCTTTGTTTTCGGTCAGTTCGATGATTTCGGGTTGATTTAATTCGCTCAACGCCAAGGCGCGATCGACTAACATTTGCGGTTCTACTGGCCCATAGGCAACCGCTATCCCGGGACGCCCATTTTTCCACACTCGCAGGGCCGTTCCTTCCGACTGGGTACTTTCCAGTTGTTTGAGTCGGTTGGCTTCAAAATAAACCGGTCGCGAGTGGGCTTTGGACTGAAATATTTCTGCTTCTTCAGCACCGGATTTTTTGGCGATTTCTAGCAATTTTTCTGCTAGTTCTTCGGCTTGCAAATGTTCAGAACCCATAATACTTCCCAGTTGAATGTTGCAGGATAAATGGTGAATTTTTCTGGCAATATTTGACCACAAAACTTGTCCCGGTAGAAGGGTTCTGCGACTCGGTTGAAAATTTATCCCTTCTGTTTCACTCAGGTATTTTTCCTTTCGCTTGTCGGGTTGCCATTTACCCCAGGTTGAGTTCTGGTAGTAGCCAAAAGCCGGCAAATGATTCGGAATTCGGGTCGGACTGAATGGCGATAAAGTGAACGCCGCTGGCTTGTTCTTTGGCGGTTTGAAATCCTTCGGCTTCTTGCTTGGTTTGGGGGTCGGTGATGTTGGCGAGAATCCAGCGATCGCTAAATCCGGTTTCTAAAATTAATTGTGCCGGCGAGTCTAATTTTACTTGCACGGCTGCCAATTCCAAACCCGACATCCATCCCGCCAGGGCTTTGGCTCGGGCGGAGAAAATAATCAATCCCGGAATGCGGGTTTCGGGGGTCAGGTCGGGGACTAAACTTTGCTCGCCTAAAATGGGGAAGGCTTCGCAAAAGTCAATTTCCCATTCTTGCATTTCTGCAAAGGCATCGGCTTCTAAGGTGACGAAGGCCCATTTTTCGCCCCGCAAGGCGTCGGGGAGGGGTTGGGGATCGGCAACTTCAAACCGCACGGAGGCGGTGGGCTTGGCTCCTTGATACCCGGGTTCGTTGGGGTAAACGCTTTCCATGCGCTGTTCTAACCATCGCTGCAGGGTAATGGTGCGCCGGGAGGGTTTCGGGAGTAGCCCCAAGTCTTTGCAGGCTTTGGTTATCATGTTGTTCATCTGGCGACGGAAGAAGCGAATCTGCGTCGGCGGTTTTGGGGCGGAGGCGATCGCTTCTTGGATTGCATTTCCCAGCCAGATAGAGTTGACCTGCGTACTGGGACAATATTTGCTAAAGCGAAATAATTCTTCTGTAGAACGGGTATCGCTGGGACTCTCGCAGATGAGCACTTCCCAGCGTTTTTTCCCGTTCTCGTCGAGAATTGGTTTTGAGTAAAAATCGAGTTCCCAGGTTTTCCTCATCAGGTTTGCGCTATTTTGTCGGCCTACTATTTATTTGCGATCGTATCATTAAAGGGATTCGCGCTTGCTTTCTACCGGATAAAAAACATCTCTGCGAGAGTGGGCGGCGATCGCGCCAACCCACTTCGTTCCTCCCAGCTCTTTCCCATTCCCTATATCATAAAAACGCACAATATCACCCAAATTTCATCAATGATTTATATCGATGGTTCTTATGGCGAAGGCGGCGGTCAAGTGCTGCGAACTTCCCTCACCCTCGCCACCCTCACCGGCACGCCTCTGCGTCTCGATCGCATCCGCGCCAAACGCAAAAAACCGGGTCTGGCGGCGCAGCACCTCACCTGTGTGAGAGCGGCGGCAGCTCTGTGCAATGCGGAATGCAAGGGGGATGCCCTCGGGGAGATCGCCTTGGATTTTATCCCCCAAACTCCCCCCCAACCGGGAGAGTATCTGTTCGATGTCACCACCGCCGGCGCAGTCTCTCTCATCGTCCAAACGGTGCTGATGCCTTTGGCATTGACCCCCGGCGAGTCCCTGATCGCCCTGCGGGGGGGCACTTACGTGCCGTTTAGCCCGCCGGTTCCTTACCTGCAACAAGTCTTTTTGCCGCTACTGGAACGCATGGGGGTATCAGCAACGGTGGAATTAGTCAAGTGGGGCTGGTATCCGCGCGGTGGCGGCGAAATTCAATTGCGCGTCACCGGCGGGGGTGCCCCCAGGGGTCTGCAGTTGCGCGATCGCGGCGAGTTGACTCAGGTGCGAGGTCTGGCGGTGGTCACGGAGTTGCCTTCTCACATCCCGCAACGGATGGCGAATCGGGCGGAAAATGTCCTGCGCGATGCCGGTCTGTATGCGAAGGTAGAACCCCGTCGGGAAAAAGGGATAGCGCCGGGGGCGGCTCTGTTTCTCACCGCCGAGTACGAACGCAGTTTTGCCGGATGCGGGGCCTTGGGCCGCAAGGGATTGCCCTCGGATCGGGTGGCGGATATGGCTTGCGAGGCATTGTTACAGTTCCACCACAGTGATGCGGCGATCGACCGCTTTTTGGCGGATCAGTTACTCTTACCGGCGGCTTTGGCGTCTGAGGAAAGTCACTATCGGGTGGCTGACGTGACCTTGCATTTAACCACCAATGCTTGGGCGATCGAACAGTTTGGGTTAGCAAAAATTCATTGCAGTGAAACTGAAAAAATCATCTCGGTTTATCCCACCGGATAAGCAAGGCGTTCCCCCCTGGGGGGAACGCGAGCCGCTCTAAGTGCTATATTAAGTGCCTCTACCCCCTACAATGCCAAATCCGTTACCGCGCCGAGGCTGCTGGAAGAGACCAGCTTGGCAAATTTTGCCATCACGCCTTTTGTATAACGGGGGGCGGGGGGTTGCCAGTTGGCGCGACGCTGAACCAGTTCGCCATCGGGGACATCCAGGTGCAAGAGGCTTTGGTGGGCGTCGATGGTGATGGTATCGCCTTCTCGAACTAGGGCGATCGTACCGCCCACGGCGGCTTCTGGGGCCACGTGACCCACCACCATGCCGTATGTCCCGCCGGAGAAACGACCATCGGTAATCAATCCCACGGAGTCGCCCAATCCTGCGCCGATAATCGCGGAGGTGGGGGCGAGCATTTCGCGCATTCCCGGGCCTCCCTTGGGTCCTTCGTAGCGGACGACGACGATATCGCCGGGTCTAATCTGACCGTCGAGAATGGCTTTCAGGCAGTCTTCTTCGGAGTCAAATACCCGCGCCGGACCGCTAATTTTTGGGGTTTTCACGCCGCTGATTTTGGCTACTGCGCCTTCGGTGGCCAGATTGCCTTTGAGAATGGCTAAGTGCCCTTGGGCGTACATGGGCTTGTCCCAGGGCCGAATCACTTCTTGTCCGGCGGGGGGTTGGGAGGGAATGTCGGCTAACTGTTCGGCGACGGTTTGGCCGGTAATGGTCAGGGCATCGCCATGCAGCAATCCCCGTTCTAGTAGCATTTTCATCACTAAGGGGACGCCACCGGCTTGGTGGAATTGGGTGGTGACGAACCGACCGCTGGGTTTGAGGTCGCACAGGACCGGGACGCGGGTGCGAATGCTCTCGAAGTCGTCTAGGGTGAGGGGGACGCCGGCTGCATGGGCGATCGCCAGTAAATGCAGTACGGCATTGGTGGAACCGCCTAAGGCCATAATTACGGCAATTCCGTTTTCAAATGCCTTGCGCGTCAGGATCTGGCGCGGCAAAATTTGCTGGCGAATGGCGTTGAGGAGGACTTCGGCAGATTTTTCGGTACTTTCGGCTTTTTCGGCGTCTTCTGCGGCCATTGTGGAGGAGTACATCAAACTCATGCCCATCGCTTCTAATGCGGAGGACATGGTGTTGGCGGTGTACATGCCACCGCAAGACCCAGCGCCGGGACAGGCGTTTCGTTCTACGGCGAGGAGTTCTTTTTCGTCGATTTTTCCGGCGCTGTATTCTCCTACGGCTTCAAAGGCACTGACGATGGTCAGATCTCGCCCGTCTAGGTTCCCGGGTTTGATGGTGCCGCCGTAGACGAAGATGGCGGGAATGTTCATGCGGGCCATCGCGATCGCCGCCCCGGGCATGTTTTTATCGCACCCGCCAATGGCTAGCACTCCATCTAGACTCTGCCCGTTGCACACGGTTTCGATGGCGTCGGCAATGACTTCGCGCGAGACGAGGGAGTATTTCATGCCTTCGGTTCCCATCGAGATGCCGTCGCTGATGGTAATGGTGCCGAACAGTTGCGGCATTCCACCGGCATTCTCTACGCCGCTTTCGGCGCGTTTGGCTAGGATATCCAGTCCCATGTTGCAGGGGGTAATGGTGCTGAATCCGTTGGCAATACCGACGATGGGTTTGGTAAAGTCGTTGTCGGAAAATCCCACGGCACGCAACATGGCGCGGTTCGGCGATCGCGCGGGTCCTTGGGTGACGACTTGGCTTCTGACATTCTCGGACATTTTTCTTTCCGTTAACTGAGTGCAATTTTAGGGGTGGGGGTTAGAACGAAGGCGAGATTCTTGTTGTTTTTCGCCTCTAGCATAAATTCCCTCTTTTTATTGTCTCAGACTGTACGACGCTTGGCGAATTTTCCTCTACCGATCCGGGGGTCTGTCTACTCTTGAGCTTTCACCTTTCTCCCGCTGGCGATTTCTGGGCTTCTACCCTTCGATCTGTGCTATGGAACAGGATAAATTGGAAGCACGGACAACTAACGTAACTCAAGACACAACAGAGGCCGAGAAAATGGATGTCAATGAACTGCTTGAACAATATGAGGCGGGAGAACGGGATTTTCGCAACATTAATTTAATTGGGGCGAATCTGGCTGGGGTAGATTTAAGTGAAGCTAGCCTGCGAGAAGCAGACCTGCGTCAAGCTAATTTTCAGGGTGCAAAACTGAATGGGACTAACTTAAGAGAGGCCAATCTGATGGGGGTTAATTTTCATAAAGCTAACCTCAGAGAAGCCAATCTCATCGGCACGAATTTAACGAGAGCAGACTTAAGTGAAGCTAACTTAAGTTTGGCTAACTTAAGTCGGGCAGTGGTGGAACGGGCTAACCTGGAAAAGGCTAATTTAATTGAGGCGATCGCCAGCGAAATTCGCCTCAGTTGGTCGAATCTCAAGCAAGCAAACCTCAGTCAAGCCAATCTCAGTCGGGCTAATTTAAGTGAAACCAACTTAACCCAAGCCAGTTTGGAGGGCGCTAACCTCACCATCGCCATTCTCAGTCGCTCGATGATGGAACAGGTTAACCTCAGTAATGCTACCCTCAATGGGGCTAATCTCAGTAACGTGAATCTGCGCCAATCTGATTTGAGCCGCGCGACGATGAGCGGTTCTAATTTGGCGGCGGCTGATTTATCCAAAACTCAACTTCGGGGAACTAATATTAGTTGGACGACTATGCGCGGTACTAACTTACAGGGCGCAAGTCTCTACCGCGCTAACCTCGGATGGTCCAATATGACGGGAGCTAATCTCACCGATGCCATTTTGATGGATACGAATATGTATCGAACTAATTTGCGCGATGCGAAGTTAAGTGGGGCGATTATGCCCGATGGTACGCCTTACTAAACCACCACCTAGGCTCTCTCTTCCCCCTTGACTGGGGTGGCGCTACAGGTTAAAGTTGAAAGTTTAAAGGATAAAGAAAAACTCTTTACGCTTTCAACTTTCTCTTTTTTCTTTTCTCCTCGATGGGTTTCGACTGAATCATTTAAGGAAGGCTGCGAACTTTTTCAACCCTGCTTCGGTCATTTTTAACCACGGCTGCGTACAATTAAATATCTACCTGTGCGATCGCTCAATTTTCTCGGTTGTTTTCTGATTGTCTCTCGCGGCTGACATGGGTTTTGCTCGAGCGACGTGGTGGTAGAGCAAGCGTTTTCATCAGGGTGCATTCATTCGTTTTAGCCGCATCACAGGCTCAGCTCATCGAATAGCAAATGGATCAATGATCTCGATCGGTACTTTTGCGATCGTCAGTTTTGCATTCAGCGATGTTTCGCTTGCATTACTGCGTCCCCCCACCCTCTCTAACCCTTCGGTCAAACCAAGGCAAGAACTACCACAACTTCTGGCAGTTGTCAACCCTTATAACCCCTTTGCTCCCGAGGAGGTAGACCTAGAAAATATCCCCTGTCGCAACGAACCGGTGGGTTTGGGAATCCCCGGCTTTCAACCAGGAGTCCCCAAATCAGCAGTGATCAAAATGTTCGGCGCTCCCAAGTACAAACTTCCGGGCTATTGGCCCAATACCAATGCCTTTAGCTACGAACTGATTCCCGATGAGGTCAGTTTGGGCTTTTTATTCGATCGCGATTCCCAATTACTGCGCCAAACTGAGGCGTCTTTCGCTCAAAGCGTCAGTACCGAGATTATTTTGGGCACGCTCAATAGTATGTTGGGTTGTCAGCTCAACCCGGAAATTACCCAGGGTTTTCAACAAGTCTGGCTCGGTGAAACCCCTAGTTACTCTTTTTCTCTGGACCATCTCAATGGCATCATCCACTGGGAAGAGCGCGATGTTCTTTCTGGCGTACCACCCCCCCATCCGCGCGTCTATATCGGCATTTGGGAAAAAGGCTTGCATCGCTAAGGCGTCGCTCAGTGAGTCTTCTGGTTCGCAATTGCTCCATTCTCAATTTCTACCCTCAGGGGCGGGTTGATGCGCGCGATCGCCCCTCGGAGTTATTTTACCCGCCACCTGCCCCGACTCGACCCGGGGCGCGATCGCTAAAACCCTGGCTTAAAACTTCCCTACGCCAAGGGAAAGGATAAAAAATTCTCAATTCAAGATTCAAAATTGTTAATTCAATATTAAATCCGGGCAGGAAAAAGGAATATGAGGGGTCGATTTTCTATATGATGAACCTAGGAGCGAAGAGGTTCACGAACAAGAGGTTCGATACGAATGATGAAAGCCCAAGATATAATGACCCAGGATGTGGTGACTATTCGCGGCTCCGCGACAGTTGCTGAAGCAGTTAAGTTGATGAAGGAGAAAGGGTTGCGCGCCCTGGTGGTGAATCGGCGGCACGATGAAGATGCCTATGGGATTGTCACGGAAACGGATATCATTTACAAGGTGGCGGCTTATGGCAGCGACCCGAAAAAAATCCGCGTTTATGAAATTATGACCAAGCCGTGCATTGTGGTCAATCCTCATTTAGGGGTGGAATATGTGGCGCGGTTGTTTGCCAATACCGGTATCCGCCGCGCGCCAGTCATCGACGGATCCCTGCTCGGAATTATCTCCATCACGGATATCCTCCGCAACAGTGACTTCGTGGAACAGCCGAAGGCTGTGTATTTTGAAGACCAAATTCAAAAAGCGGTGGAGGAAGCGCGGGCCATTTGTGCCGAAAAAGGTCCGACCTCTCGCGAATGTGCGGCGGCGTGGGATGCGGTGGAGGAATTGCAAGCTGAAGCCTCGCACCAGCAGGCTCGCAAACCCGCGAAAACTGCGTTTGACGACTATTGCAAGGAACATCCAGAGGCGGCTGAGGCTCGGATGTACGATGTCTGAGGCGAGCAGTTGTTAAGCTGACGGCTTGCTTTGTGAGGCGACAGTTCTGGAACCCGCCAGGACCGTAGCCTCACATTGTGTGTCGGACTCTGGAGCTGCCTGTTTACCCAATTTCTCCCGCAACGAATTATTTGCCCTTCGCACCCGCCGGATTTTTGGGTTTTGGATAACGAATTGACAACAGACAATAATTTTACTCTCTACCCATCTAAAATTTGTATTGTATTTTACGAATTGTTGCGAGTTTTGTGGTAAAGAGCGCAAACCTGGCATTCTAGAGGTAGGCGATTTCTAGACCCAGGAAATGGGCAAGGAAAAAACAATGGATGCTTACGACTTACTCAATCGCTACACGGCGGGAGAGCGGGACTTTCGGGGATGGAACCTGAATTGGGCGAACTTAATTGGAGCCATCCTCCAACAGGTGAACTTAGTGGGAGCCAATTTAATCGAAGCGTCTCTGGCTCGCGCCAACTTGAGTCGTGCCTTAATGATGGACGCGAAATTATGCGGTGCATTTCTCTACAGTGCGGATTTAACCTTTGTCAAGCTCAAAGGCGGGAACCTGATCGAAGCCGATTTAACGAAAGCCAATCTGCAAGGCGCTCATTTGGCGAATGCGGATTTAGCGGGGGCAAAACTGAGCGGGGCGATTCTCAAGTGGGTGACATTTTATCGGGCAAATTTATCGTCGGTTAACTTTTGCGGTGCCAATCTCAATGGCATCAATTTCCGCTGTGCGAACCTCACCGGCGCGAATTTAAACTGGACCAATCTTGCGGGGGCGCGATTGAGCGGTGCTTCTCTCAAAGGTGCTTTGTTAAACGGGGTGAAACTCAATGGCGCATTTTTGAATGGCTTAAATTTAGAGGGGATTAATATGAGTTCCCTGAATTTAAGCGATGCAAAATTGAGCGGAGCCAAATTGCAAGGTGCGAATTTCACCGGGGCGGATTTGCAGGGTAGCCAACTGCGAAATACGGATTTTGAGTCCGGAAATCTCAAGCAAGCCAACCTGCATCAAAGTATGATGAGAAAGGCTCATTTTCAGCGCGCCAATCTGATGAAAACCGACTTGCGCGAAACGGATATGCGAAATGCGGACTTGTCTGGGGCGAATTTGAATTTGGCTAACCTCGCCGGTGCGGATCTCAGTGGCGCAAATCTGCAAGGAGCGTATTTGTGGGGGGCGGATCTCGATGGTGCTTGCTTGCGCGATGCGGATTTGCGGGATGCGAGTTTGCGGGATGCGGCGTTGCTGGGTGCGGATTTGCGCGATGCCAATCTCACCGGTGCGGTAATGCCAGATGGGAAGATTTACGCTTAGTTTGGTTTGGGGGGTTGACTGAGATTCGGTTCAGTTTGGGCAATTGCTCGAGGGACGGTTGTGGCGGGGGGGTTTATCCACTTTTTTCCCAACCCCAAGCCTGTTGCTGAACTCGTCCCGACAATCGCCCTGGTGCATCTCCCTCGCCGCCGTGCAGATGAATCCCCGATCGCCGGGGTGGGAGAATGGCGCGGGGGGCGATCGCCAGAGCTAGCCCGGGGAGGAATAGCTCGGCGGGTAGGATCCGATGGAAAGCAAACGGCTACAAGTTAGCGATCGCGTTCTGGATCCGGTTGAGCGAGAATCTTGCCGATCGGCCAGACTTCTTGCAGCCACCACTGCACTTTCGGGCGCTGCTTATCTTTGTCCACCATGCGGGGCATAAACGCCAGGTCGATAAAATCGATTTTACCGCCTTCTACCTGCATAAGCGCGCCGGTGGGGGTGGACTGTTGCGCTTCGGCGATTAAAAAGTCCAGGGCTTGAGCGGCGAGACGAGTGGCTTGGATGCGATCGAACGGACTGGGATCGCCGCCTTGCTGCAAATGGCCGAGAATCGCTTGGCGCACCTGAAACACGTCTTTCCCTTCTTCTGCAAGCAAATCGCAGATGAACTCGCTGTCATACACCGAATGAGCGTTTTCATTACAAATAATCAACCCGACGCGCTTGCCTTGCTTAAACCCCTCAATCAGGGTACACAAGTCAGTTTGCAAATCCCGCAGGGTGAGTCCTTCCTCATTAATATACACTCGTTCCGCCCCAGTGGCCAAACCGCTCATCACGGCCAAATATCCGCAGTAGCGGCCCATGACTTTTACCAAAAAGCAGCGATTCGACGCTACAGCGGATTGCTTGATTTTATCCACCGCTTCGATGATATTGTTCAATGCCGTATCGGCACCGATACTCAGTTCGCATCCCGGCAGATTATTATCGATGGAAGCGGGCAAACAGAGGATGGGAATATTAAACGCCGGGAAGGTATCGCGCTGGGAATAAAGCTGATAGGCGGCTTCGTAACCGGTCCACCCGCCGAGAATCAACAATCCCTGAATGTCGTGGGCTTCAATTTGACGGGCGATCGCGTAAAAATCCTTAGCTTTGGGAATCTTGCGGCTGGTACCCAATTCCGAGCCGCCAGTGGTGGCCCAACCGCGCACGCTCAACCAGGTGAGTTGTTTAATATTCCCCTCAATCAGCCCGCGAAAGCCATGTTCCACCCCCAACATCACGTGACCCTTATCGATCGCGAGGCGAACTGCCGCCCGCACTGCGGTATTCATGCCCGGTGCCGCCGCACTGCAGTTGAGAATTGCCAGCCGCAACGGTTTGGTGCGCGGCATGTCGGGCTTGCTGGGTTTGGCTTGCATCAGGGTATGCAGGGTATCATAGGCATGTTTAAAATTCTCACCGCGCAGGTCCATTGCCTTGTGATAATTTCCCTGAGCGATCGCCTGGGCCACGGCATGACTCTGTTGCACGCAGTGCATCAGTGGCGAATGGGTGATGCGGTTGCCGCGCATTCCCATCAGAATCGGCTCGCTGTCTGGGGGGATATCCAGCAATGTGCGAACGGCGGCGTGTCCTAATAAAGTGCTTAAATTGCGATCGAATGCCGTGGGTGCGCCGCCGCGCTGCACGTGACCCAAAATCGTCACCCGGGCATCTTCCCCGAGTCTTTCTTCTAGCACTTGTTTGATATAATTACAAGAAATCGGATTGCCTTTGCGGTCTTTCGCCCCTTCAGCCACCAGCACGATGGAGTCGCGGCGACCGGATTCGCGACCGGCTTGCAACACATCGCACATCTGCTCTTCCCAATGGTCTCCTTCTGGGGGACATTCCGGAATCATTACCCAGTCGGCACCGGTTGCCAATGCGCCCATCAGCGCCAGATAGCCGCAGTTGCGGCCCATCACTTCTACCACAAAGGTGCGCTGGTGGCTGGCTGCGGTGGAGGAAATGGCGTCTACGGCTTCGGTAATCCGGTGCAGTGCGGTATCGGTGCCGATGGTCATGTCGCTGCCGTACATATCGTTATCGATGGATGCCGGTAAGCCGACGATGGTTAAATGGGGATAGCGCTCGGCTAATTCGCGGTCGATTTCGCCGCGATCGCGCAGTTCGGCCAGCAATTCCGGCCATTCCCGGCGAAACACATCGGCTCCCGTGAGACTGCCATCGCCGCCGATTGCCACTAACGCATTAATGCCGTAAGCTAACAAAGTGCGAGCTGCCTGCCGGCGACCTTCGCGGGTGCGAAATTCTTGGCTGCGGGCAGTGCCGATAATCGTCCCGCCTTGATGCAAGATTCCCGCTACATCGTACCAGTGGAACTGGCGGATGCAAGCTTCTGCCGGGGGCGCTTGTTCCCGGGTGCTGGCGTCGGTGGAACAAGCGCCGCCTTGTACCATGCCTTGATAGCCTTCGTAAATGGCATAGACTTCCATGCCGCAGGCGATCGCCGATCGCACTACCCCACGCACGGCAGCATTCATTCCCGGGGAGTCGCCCCCACTGGTCAAGATTCCCAGACGTTTTTTCTTTTCCACAAGTCCCTCCAATTCACTTTAACTCGGTTCATTCTTTAACGAATTTAATACAATGCGCGCAATTTGCCAGCAGCGAGGAAAAAGGGTAAGAATGACGATCGCTGGGGTTGGCGTTTCCCACGGATTCCCAGGCAAAATGGCAGCCAAACTCCCGGCGATCGCCCGAAGCGTTGCCCGGGCCGTTAGCGAAGGGCATGGCAACGCTGACGACCCGGGCAAGAGCCTTTCGGGCATGGTAACGCTAATGGAAGTGGCGCTGTCGGATCCGATTACAATCGGACGGCTCGAACGGAGGTAATGAGATTAGTTTTGCGAGACCAATTCCGGTTCTGGAGTGGCGCTTTTGCCGTTTTCGGAATACTCGGTCTGGGGGGTGGATACCTGGGGGTCGCCGATGTAAATGCCCAGCGATCGCGCGGTTCCCACCATGAAGCCATAAGGATCCACCGGAGAGGGACAGCGGTGTTCTTCGTGGCACTGGCGGACTAACCCGATAATCGTCTCTAAGGGTTTGCTGTCCACTTTTCCGCTTTGCCAGACCACCAGGCGATCGTATTGTTGGGCCGCGATTAAGTCTACCGCTTTGATGCCGAAGCTAGTGGCGAGTAGGCGATCGAACGATGACGGGGTACCGCTGCGCTGCAAGTGACCGAGCACGGTGACGCGGGTATCCACATTCTCCATCTCGCAGAATTCCGGGCGGTCCAGGGAACACATGCGACTGCTGTAGGCTTTAATATGCTTAGCGACAAAATTGCCGATATTTTTCCCGGCTTCTGTAGACCCCTCTTTCACGCCTTCTGCAACTACCACTAAGGCGAATTTGCGCTTTTCTTCACGCAGACTGGCCAGTTTTTCGCACAGATGGGCGATGGTTTCTTCGTTGACCACCGGGGTGAGTTCGGGGATTAAAATTGCATCTGCACCGCCGGCAATGCCCGCGTGCAGGGCTAAGTGACCCGCATCGCGACCCATCACCTCGGCAATCATCACTCGTTCGTGACTGGCGGCGGTAAAGGTGAGATCGTACAGGGCGGCGGTGACGGTATCCACGGCGGTATCGAAGCCCACGGCGCGTTCGGTAAACGGCACGTCGTTATCGATGGTTTTCGGAATGCCGATTAAGTTCCAACCGCCTTTCTTGGCTAAACTGTAGATGATGTCTAAGCTGCCATCGCCGCCGATCGCGATTAAAGCATCGAGATTTAAGCGTTGGTATCCTTCCAGAATTTGGGCGGCGACTTCCGGCTTTTCCGTGTCTCCTTTGCTCAGGGAACCGAGGACGCTACCGCTGAGGAATTGCAGCACGTCGAGTCCTTGCAAAACCCCGGGAATATCGTAGCCATGCTCGTATAATCGCAGCTCTTGGGGTTGGCGATTCCCCTGGGCAATTTCGATAAAGCCGTCGGTTCCGTAGGGAATGCCGTAGACTTCCCAGCCCTTGCGCGAGGCGCATTTGACTACCGCACGGATGACCGCGTTGAGTCCGGGACAGTCGCCGCCGCTGGTGAGGATTCCGATTCGTTTTTGCCGATCCATAAGTTTAACGCCTTCACTTAAGTGCCTAACTTTTTCGTCTGCTTCTACCCTAAAAGATTTCGACGGCTTCGCGGTGACAAAGGATACAAAAATTAATTTTTTAGAAAATATTTAGAATTGGCTGGTGCGATGGATTTTAATGGAGTTGGCGGGGACTTGTCAATGGGTTTTAACATCTATTTACATTCGCGATCGCCTCACCCTAAATTCAGCCGGCAGGCGTTCCCAGGCAAAGGCCCGGGAACGAGGAAACCATCCCGCCGGGGGGCGGGGAAACCGATTATACTGTAGAGGGAGTCACTAACGCTTCGTCGTAGTCAAAGCTTTGGATCACCTTCATGTATTGAGCGCGTTCGTAGGTGGTTTCGTCGGCCACATTGATTTGGCTCATGGTGCCGATCGCTTCTTTCACCGAAGAATACTCGTGTTCTTCCATCCATTCCACCATTTCCCGCTCGATTTCGCGCAGGTGTTCGATGCCGTGACGCAGCAGAGGCGAACAAACTTGTGCCACTTTCGCGCCGACCATCAGCATTTTAACCGCATCGCGACCTTTCTGAATCCCGGTAGTTGCGGCCATATCGGCTTGAATGCGACCGTAAAGCAGGGCAATCCAGCGCATGGGCAAGAGAGATTCTTGATGGTTGCTCAATACCAGATGAGGCCACACTTCCAACTCTTCCGGGGAAATGTCTGCTTGCAGGAAGCGGTTAAACATCACTAAGCCATTCGCGCCCACTTCATCCAGACGCTTTGCCATATTGGCCATATTGGTAAAATAGGGGCTGACTTTGACCGCCAGGGGTATGGTGACATCAGCGCGAACCGCCCGGACAATTTCGAGATATTCTTCTTCGATTTGAGAGGAAGTCTTGTCGGGGTCGGTGGGGATACTGTAGATATTGAGTTCTAGAGCATCGGCACCGGCTTGTTGGATTTGGATGGAGTAGTCTACCCAGTCGCCCAAGGTTGAGCCATTTAAAGAGGCAATAATCGGAACGTTCACCTGTTGCTTGGCGTCGCGAATGTGTTCGAGATAGACTTCCGGTCCTACGTGATAGGTGTCGGGGTCGGGGAAATAGGTGAGCGCTTCGGCGAAACTTTCGGTGTGACTGATGGTGTGATGGTGGAGTTCGTGCTGTTCGATTTTGAGCTGTTCGGCAAAGATACTATGCAGGACGATCGCGCCTGCGCCGGCATCTTCTAGGCGCTTGATGTTGTCGAGGTCTTCGGTCAGGGGGGCGGCGGCGGAGGGGATTAGGGGCGATCGCAGTTGTAAACCCAGATATTCGGTACTCAGATCCATTATCTTTATTCTCCTTGGAAAACACAAGCAGAGGTAGGGTGAGAGGGGAGAGAGCGAGAAATTTTCCTCACTCCCTCGATTTCACCTTACCGGACTTTGGTAGTTATCGTGCGGACTCGGTGGGCGGTGCGCTTTCAGCAGTTTCGCTGCTTTGCTTGCTGTGCCCGTTTTGTTCCCCAAGCTGACGGGCGGCGAGATATTCGTACATCTGCCAGCGCGTATTGATATCTTCTTGGGCTTCTTTCAATAACCGCTTGGCGTCTGCCGGTTTGGTCTTGGTGAGCATCTTGAAGCGGTTCTCGTTGTACATCGAGGTTTCCACCTTTTTCTTGGGCGATCGCATATCCAACTGCAAGGGATTCTTGCCTTCCGCGACCAGATCCGGGTTATAGCGATAGAGCAACCAGCGTCCGGCTTCCACCATTTGTTTCTGGTGCGTCATCGCGGTGGTCATGTTAATCCCGTGGGCGATACAGTGCGAGTAAGCGATAATCAAGGACGGCCCTTCATAGGCTTCTGCTTCCAAGAACACCCGCAGGGTATGTTCGTCCCGCGCGCCCATCGCCACGCTGCCTACATAGATATTCCCGTAGGTCATGGCAATCAAGCCCAGGTCTTTCTTGGGTGCGGGTTTCCCGCCAGCGGCGAACTTGGCCACAGCACCGCGCGGGGTGGCTTTCGAGGCTTGACCGCCGGTGTTGGAGTACACTTCGGTATCGAGGACCAACACGTTGACGTTGCGACCGGAAGCGAGTACGTGATCTAACCCGCCGTAGCCGATGTCATACGCCCAACCGTCACCACCGACGATCCACACGTCTTTCTTCACCAGGTAATCGGCGAGGCTCAGCAGTTGCTTGGCTTCTGGGGAATTCATGCCTTGCAGTTTTTGCTTGAGCTGTGCTACGCGGTCCCGTTGTTCCCAGATATCGGCTTCGGATTTTTGACTGGCATCGAGAATCTGGCGCACCATGTTATCGCCGATGTCGCCGCCGAGTTTGGCGAGCAATTCTGCCGCATATTGGGCGTGTTTGTCGATGGAGACGCGGAAGCCAAAGCCGAATTCGGCGTTGTCTTCAAACAGGCTATTGGACCAGGCGGGGCCGCGTCCTTCGGCGTTTTGCGCCCAAGGGGTGGTGGGCAGGTTGCCGCCGTAGATGGAGGAACAACCGGTGGCGTTGGCGATGACGCTGCGATCGCCGAACAGTTGCGAGAGTAACTTCAGATAGGGCGTTTCGCCACAGCCGGCACAAGCGCCGGAGAATTCAAACAAGGGTTCTTGCAGTTGTTGCTGGCGAATGCGATCGAGGTGCAGGTTGCGGCGATCGGGATTCGGCAAATCTACGAAGAAGGCCCAGTTTTCGTTTTCCGGTTCGCGCAAGGGCATTTGCGCTTCCATGTTAATCGCTTTGCGCGCTGGCATGGCTTTGTTCTTGGCGGGACATACATCCACGCAGATGCCGCAGCCGGTGCAATCTTCGGGGGACACTTGGATGGTGAATTTGGTGCCGCCAAATTCTTTATCTTTGGTATCGATGGATTTGAAGGTTGCCGGGGCGTTTTCCAGTTGTCCGGGGTCGTACACTTTGCCGCGAATCACGGAGTGCGGACAGACC
The DNA here is from genome assembly GCF_035615515.1 of Phormidium sp. CCY1219. Classification (GTDB taxonomy): domain Bacteria; phylum Cyanobacteriota; class Cyanobacteriia; order Cyanobacteriales; family Laspinemataceae; genus CCY1219. The sequence continues at coordinate 29,124 of NZ_JAJENT010000396.1, read as the reverse complement.
ATGATGCATTTGCCGCACTGCACGCAGACGTCGGGATCCCAGACGGGAATTTCTTGGGCGACGTTGCGTTTTTCCCATTTGGCGGTGTCGGTGGGATAGCTGCCATCACAAGGTAAGACGCTCACCGGCAGGTCGTCGCCTTCTTTGATCAGCATTTTGCCTTCCACGTCGCGCACGAATTCTGGCGCGCTGTCGGGAATGGCTGGCAGTTTGTGGATGGTGCTGTTGGCTTCGCCAATGTTGACTTCAAACAGGTTGGCGAGGGTGTTGTCTACGGCTTGCAGGTTCATGCGAACGATTTCTTTGCCTTTCTTGCCGTAGGTTTTTTCGATCGCTTTTTTGATTTCGGCGATCGCTTCGTCCCGGGGCAATACGCCGGCAAGGGCGAAGAAGCATACTTGCATTACGGTGTTGATCCGTCCGCCCATGCCGCTTTGGCGCGCTACTTGGCTGGCGTTGATGACGTAGAATTTCAGGTTCTTGCGGACGATCTGCTCTTGGGTCTCGATGGGCAGGCGATTCCACACTTCATCCGGTCCGTAGGGACTGTTGAGCAGGAAGGTGGCCCCGTTGGCGGCGGATTTCAAGACGTTGAGTTTTTCTAGGAAAATCCACTGGTGACAGCCGACGAAGTTGGCTTGTTGGATGAGATAGGTGGAGCGAATGAGCTGCGGTCCAAACCGTAAGTGAGAAATCGTAATCGCGCCGGATTTTTTGGAGTCATATACAAAATACCCCTGCGCGTAGTTGTCGGTTTCTTCCCCGATAATCTTGATCGAGTTTTTGTTCGCCCCCACGGTTCCATCTGCGCCTAAGCCGTAGAACATCGACCGCACTACGGTTTCCGGTTCGCTGGAGAAGTCGGGGTCGTAGTCGAGTGAGGTGTCGGTGAGGTCGTCTCTGATGCCGACGGTGAAGTGATTCTTCGGTTTGGCTTGCGCTAAGTTGTCGAAGATTCCTTTAATCATCGCCGGGTTGAATTCTTTGGAAGATAACCCGTAGCGTCCGCCGACAACTTTCGGCATGCTCTCGCCGGCCCATTCTTCGTGGATGGCGGTGATGGTATCGAGATACAGGGGTTCGCCGCCCGCCCCGGGTTCTTTGGTGCGATCCAATACCGCGATCGCTTTGGTGGTCTTCGGTAGGGCTTCGACAAACCGCTTCATGTCAAACGGACGGTATAGCCGCACTTTCAGCACGCCTACTTTTTCTCCGCGTTCGGTGAGATAGTCTACGGTTTCGTGCGCCGCTTCGCACCCGGATCCCATGAGGATGATGACTCGCTCTGCATCCGGCGCGCCTTCGTATTCAAACAGTTTGTAGTGCCGCCCGGTGAGTTCCCCAAATTTGTCCATCGCTTTTTGGACGATTTCGGGACACTCGGTGTAGAAGGGATTCACGCTTTCTCTCGCTTGGAAGAAAACGTCCGGGTTTTGTGCGGTGCCTCGCAAGACCGGGCGATCCGGGGTCAGTCCGCGCTGGCGATGGGCTAATACCCACTCGTCGTCAATCAGCGATCGCAGGTCGCTCTCTTCGAGCAATTCTACTTTTTGGATTTCGTGGGAGGTGCGGAATCCATCGAAAAAGTGAATAAACGGTACCCGGGATTCTAAGGTGGCTGCATGGGCGATCGCTGCCAAATCGTGCGCTTCCTGTACTGAAGCGGATGCCAATAAGGCAAATCCCGTCGCCCGGGCCGCCATCACGTCGCTGTGATCCCCGAAAATCGACAGCGCTTGCGCCGCAACGGACCGCGCCGCTACGTGAATCACCGCCGATGTGAGTTCGCCAGCAATTTTGTACAGGTTCGGCACCATTAACAACAACCCTTGCGATGCCGTAAAGGTAGTGGTCAAAGACCCGGTTTGCAATGCACCATGTACCGCACCCGCTGCACCGCCTTCCGCTTGCATCTCGACCACGGAGGGTACGGTACCCCACAGGTTCGGACGCCCTTCTGACATCCACGCATCCGCCCACTCACCCATCGGTGAAGCGGGGGTGATGGGATAAATTGCAATTACTTCGTTGAATTTGTACGCGACGCGGGCAACGGCTTCGTTCCCGTCCAGTGTGGCACGTGTTCTGTTAGTCATTTTCGTCAACCCTTGTGGAGAAACTACCAAGTTTTGCTCGTTGTTGGGCAAAATCTCTTATTTTTTGGGGCAGGGAATATCTCGAACAATGCTTTTTATTCCCTACTCGGTACCTGTATGGAGTTACCCCCTTTTAATTTAATAATTTCATCTTTTTTTCTTCCTTTCAGTAGACCGTGGTCAAACAACAGTTTTGTTGTTTAATTCACCCACCGACTCCCGAATATTTCTCTGTTCGCGCTTGCTTGTTTTCTTAACGTTTGCTTAACCCTCCGTTGGGAAACTTCTCGCTTCACTTTCATATTCGATTATAACTCGAACTTCTCTGCTGGCTGTTAGAATTTTTTAATATTTACCCCCAGGTAGATCGGTGCATTTTGTCAAGAGGAAGCGGGAAATTGCTCCGATGCTACACCCGGGCTTGAGCGGCTAAAACCCTTGCACCACAAGCGGTTTATTGATTTAGGTTCACCCCATAAAATCCGGCAGTTCCCTAGGGGATAGAAGGCAATTCACCGCCGAAGATAACAAACATTGAACTTTTATTAACTTTTGAAACAGAACGATCGCCCTTACATTAACCGAGATTTCTCGGCTAAATGATTAAGTTTTTTGTCTTTATATTTTCTTAAGTATTGCCCCAAACCCAGAGTCCTGGCAGTTGCCACCCAATTTCCCGTTCAAGTGGTCTTCCGGAGGCCAATGAAGCAGCAGGTGCAGCAGAGAAAATCAATCCTCGGACTGAAGAAATGTAGTGTGGAATACAATTGGCGGAGACATTGACCACCCTACCTAAAATGGGTGGGTGGGCAATGCCGAACCTACGCCGCTTGACATGAAACGAAAAGAGGGAATGGACAATTACGAAACCATTGTCTCCGCTTCCGCTTCTTCCATTTGCGCTAAATAATTCAAGGTTTCTTCCGCTTCTGCTTCGTCTACCACACTCAGGGCAAATCCCACATGAACGATAACATAGTCGCCCACTTGCGCTTCCGGAACGTAAGCGAGACTCACTTGCTTCACCACGCCGCCAAAGCTGACGGAACCGCTACGCAACAGGGGATCTTCCCCAGTAATTCTGACAATTTTGCCGGGAACCGCTAAACACATGGATCGATACTCCTTTTCTGTAACTGCTTATATTCTGACTCAGAAGCGATCGCGCGGGATGCAGCGACAATCTGTCCCAAAGCAATCCCCCCATCATTGGGCGGAATGCGCTGATGCCAATAGGGACGCAACTGGGCTGCCCGCAATCGCCGAATTGCCCGATCGCTGAGATAGGCATTTTGAAAACACCCTCCCGTGAGGACGATGCGCTCTTCTCCCACCGCCTGGGCCACCGCCGCGATCGCTTCTACTAACGTATTGTGAAACTTCGCCGAAATCGCCCCCACCGGCAAGCGATCGCCCAGATCCCGAACAATCTGCACCACCATCGGTCCCCAGTCAAAAACCACGGGGGAACCGGCCTCATCCCGGTGCAATTCAACCGGATAACCCTCATCAAGATCCGCGCCTTCTAAGGCAAATTCCAACCCCATCGCCGCTTGTCCTTCAAAGCTAAGGGTTTGGCGTACCCCGGCGATCGCCGCCACCCCATCAAACAGTCGGCCCGCACTAGAAGTGAGCGGTACATTGAGCTGACGCTGAAACATCCGCTGCAACAGCTTCAACTCCGACGGCGTAAAGGCATCGCGCAGGTGAGGCAACTCATCCAGGATACTTCCCTCCCCAAATACCGCCTCGCCGAACAATTCATAAAGCAACCCCAACGCCACCCGCCTCGGTTCTTTCACCGCCTTATCCCCCCCGGGCAGGCGAAAGGTGCGAAAGTGTCCCACACGTTCCCAGGATGACGGGCATACCCGCAAGAACTCGCCCCCCCAAATCGTGCCATCCAGTCCGTATCCGGTGCCATCCCAGGCGACGCCGAGCACCGATTCGCCTAAAATTTGGTTTTCTGCCATACAGGCGAGCACGTGGGCGTAATGATGCTGAACCGAGATAACGGGCAAGTGTAAGGTGGCGGCAAATTGGGTAGAGCGATAGTCCGGATGGGCGTCGCGCGCCACCAGTTGGGGTTGAGCGTCGTATAAGTCTTGCAAGCTGGCGATCGCCCGTTCGAAGGAGGCGCAAGCTTGCGGGGTTTCCAAGTCGCCGATATGCTGACTCACAAACATTTGCTCCCCCACTCCAATGGCGATCGTATTTTTCAGATGCGCCCCCACCCCGAGGATTTTCAGCAGATTTTTTTCCGCTTTTCCCCTTGACATATCGGCAGGGGGTGAGGTATAATTAGGGGAATTAAAATTGGCGGATATCGGTAGGGGTGCGTAGCCTCTGGCGCGGCGCATCACCATTTCTCGTCCCGCTACCACTCGCACGACGGAATCGTCAATCGGACGAACGATCGGGCGATTGTGAACTAAGAATAAATCGGCGATGTTTCCCAAGCGGGCGATCGCTTCCCCTTCGTCGGTGCAGATCGGTTCGTCGGAGAGGTTGCCGCTGGTGGCAACCACCGCTTGCCCGAAGTCCGCCAGCAGCAGGTGATGGAGGGGTGTATAAGGCAGCATGATGCCCAGGTAAGGATTGCCCGGGGCAACGGCGGGGGCAATGGCAGGATCGGCGATCGCGTGACGGCGCAGCAAGACAATCGGACAGGCGGGCGATCGCAGCACTCTCTCTTCCGGGGGCGATACCTCACAAACCCGCCGCACCCAGTCCAACCCGGGGGACATCAGGGCAAAGGGTTTCTCTTCCCGACCCTTGCACTGGCGCAGGCGTTGCACCGCGCGATCGTCCCCGGCATTCACCATCAGATGAAAGCCCCCGAGACCTTTCACGGCCACAATTTTTCCTTGACAAAGTGCGGTAACTGTGCTATGCAAGGCGCGATCGCCCTCTGCCAGTGATTTCCCCGTATTGTCCCATAATTCCAGATGCGGACCGCACTGCGGGCAAGCATTGGGTTGCGCGTGAAACCGTCGGTTGAGGGGATTGTCATATTCTTGCTGGCACTCCGGGCACATGTGAAAGTGCTTCATCGTGGTTTGCCCGCGATCGTAAGGCAATCCGGCGATAATCGTATAGCGCGGGCCGCAATTGGTGCAATTGGTAAACGGATAGCGATAGCGGCGATTCTGGCGATCGAAAATTTCTTGCAAACAGTCCGGACAAGTGGCAATATCGGGCAAGACCACCGCCGTTTTTTCCCCAGAAACACTGGCGCGAATTTCAAACGCCGTATAGCCCACCGGGTCTTGCCAACTTACCTCTAAATTTTGAATGAACGATAACGCGGGTTTTTCCGCCTCCAATCGCTGGCAAAAGGTTTCTAATTGTTGCGGCGTCCCTTCCACTTCGACAAACACGCCGCGCGCCGAATTGTTTACCCATCCGGTTAATTTTAATTCCGTTGCCAGTCGATAGACAAAGGGGCGAAAACCCACCCCCTGCACGGCCCCGCGAATCGTCAAGCATACCCGGTAGAATTGCGGGGAAGGCGGTTGATTTTCTGCGCCTGTTTTGCATTCAATCATGGAAGTTTGGGGTAAATTTCAGCGAAGAAACTACAAACCGGGTTTCTGACAGTTGTTGTTGGTAAAAGTAGCGGTAGGGTGGGCAATGCCCACCTTACCCTATTCTTAGAATTTCCCCCGAGGAATTTTCTAAGGCATAACCTCTACGATTCCACCGCAGAAGCTATCGGCGATTTCTTCAAGTGACTTTCCAGACAGCGATACCAATTTTCCATCCCTTTTCCCTTGCGGGCGGAGACTTCAAAAATGGTGGCTTGGGGGGCAACTTGGCGAATGTTGCTCAATGCTTTTTCGCGGTCGAATTCCACCGCTTCGGCGATATCGATTTTACTGACAATTACCACCTGAGCGGACTTAAAAACGGTGGGATATTTGAGCGGTTTATCTTCTCCTTCGGTGACCGAAAGCATGACTACGCGCAGGTCTTCCCCCAAATCGTAGGAGGCGGGACAGACCAGGTTTCCCACGTTTTCAATGATGAGTAAATCCAGGGAATCTAGGTTGAGTTGTTCGGCGGCGCGCATCACCATATCTGCTTCTAAATGGCAGACGGTGCCGGTGGTAATTTGCACGGCGGGTGCGCCACTGCTTTGCAGGCGAATGGCATCGTTATCGGTTTCTAAGTCGCCGACAATCACGCCAGCACTGAGGCGATCGCGCAGGTCTTTGAGAGTGCGTTCCAGGAAGGCAGTTTTCCCGGAACCGGGGGAAGAAAGTAGGTTGAGAACGAGTAATTGTTTGGCGAGAAAATAGCCTCGGTTGCGTTCGGCGAGTCTGTCATTTTTGCTGAAAATAGATTGCGCGATCGCGAGAGTTTTGTGACCGTTTGTTGGCGGGTGATGGTGATGATTGCGATCGGGGGAATGGTCGTGGGAATGGTCGGGGGAATGGTCGTGGGAATAGTCGGGGGAATGGTCGTGGGAATGGTCGTGGGAATGGTCGTGGGAATGGTCGTGGGAATGGTCGTGGGTGTGGTTGTGAATGCCCACGTCGCCGACAATGCTGCAGCCGCAATCTTGACACATATTAAGAAACCTCCAATGTTGTTAACTCGATTTCTCGTCCGCTGCGAATGTCATGGCTGAGTTGATGACACTGCGGACATTCGTAAATTAAATCTTCGGGTTTAAATTCAGTTTGACAATTGGTGCAGTAGCAGACCACTGGCATTTGTTCGATTTCAAATTTTGCCCCTTCGGCAATGGTGTTGCGCGCCACCACATCAAAGGCAAATTCTAACGCTTCCGGAACCACGCCCGACATGGCACCCACGCGCATTTTCAGGCGATGAATTTTGTTCGCGCCTTGTTGAGAAGCGTGTTGCAACGCAATATCGAGGGTGTTTTCCATTAAACTAACTTCGTGCATAATCGGTATTGGGTGGAGATTAAGCCACGGTTTGGGAAGCAGGAGTGCGGATTAACCGATCGATTTGGGTTAATGCATCCCCCATTGCGCGTTGGGCGGTGGGTGAGAAGGACTCGCCAAACTCGAAATTGGTGGCGGGAATGGCCACAAACCACGCTTGCGGCGCATGTCCGTAAAGCGCTTCGGCGAGGGTGAGGAGCGATCGCGGGTCGCTGCTGTGGTCGAGAGTGCTAGCGCCGACCCCGGAGAGGGTATGTGGGCAATCGAGTTTTACCACTTGTACCTGTTGGGTCTCGGTGGCGGGGTAGGCATCGATAAAAATGGCTACATCCGCTTCTGAGAGAGGTTCTGCTAGTTCCGGCGTCAGTTGGTGAACCGCCAGCGATCGCACCTGGGGCAATTGCCAGGATGCCACCCGTTCTGCCACCCGCTGACCCAAGCCGTCATCGCTGCGAAGGTCATTGCCATAACCGATCGCGAGGACCGATAGCGGGCGAGTTAGGTCTGAATGTATGGGATTTGCCGTTAGCGATCGGCTCATCATTGCCCCCTATAGTTTCTTAACAATATTCTAACGCAACTTCTTTTTGTTTGTCGCGCAAAAGCTTCACTACTTCTTCCACTAAACTGCGGCGAATCGAGATATTTTTCGGCAGCAGTGGATTTTGATAAAATTCGTTAATTTTTTGCCCGACAACAAACAACAGCGAGTCCGCTTGCAGGATTTCTTTGGCCAGCAAAACCGCCCCATTGTTATCCCTGGGCAAGCGGGCAATGTCGCAGTTGCACTTTTTCAGCACTTCCAGACATTTCGACAGGGTTAAAATCCCTTCGGTGACTAAATCGATGCCGCTTAATTTGCCAATCGGGGGCAATTCTTTCCGCATGGTGGCAATATCCATTTCGATGGTTTCTCCGAGATAATTGGCCACAATATTGCCCGTGGTTCCCCCGCAGATGACTTTTCGACCCTCAAAGTTTAACAGTTTTTTCACGTAAACCGGATCTTGCTTTTCCTCTAATGGCGGACCGGTGAAAATCATTAACGGTTTGCGCTGTCGGACGTAGACCCCCACAAAGGTGGCATCATCGCCAATTTGGCCGCGATAAAGGGAGTGGGTTTCGGCAATTACTTTCTGCACGATATTGCGCGCTGTATGGGTTTGATGCAAAAAGATTCCTTCGATATGTTTGGCGATATTATCCCATCCCCACCCAAAGTTTAAGGCCACACCTAACCCGGCGTAAAGGACGCCATCGCTAATCGCCCCGAGAAAGTCATCTCGTTCTAGCACTCCTTCATAGAGGGTAATTTTGCGCTCTAATATTTTTTGGGTTTGGCCTTCTAACTTGACGAGTTTGCCTTTTTTAAAGTATAATGGAGGAGGATTGTCGAAGTTAATTACTTTAAATTGATTGCTGTGATGGTCGATTTGTAAAATGGTAAAGGTGGCATAGGCAATTTTTCTAACCTGACAAATGGGTAACGTGCCGATAACGGTGGGAATGACTTCCTCTAACGGTACGTCTGCATTAAGCATGGAAATGAGAATTTCGGTGGTGAGGGTGGCGAGAATGTTCGCTTTTACGCCACTGCCCAATCCATCGGAAAGCACGATGGTGGTTTTGTCTTCAGTTTTGCGAAAAATGACGCGATCGCCACAGAGTTCTTCTCCTTTCTTGGTTAAACTTAAGTCATAAATGTCTAAGAAGTTATCCATCTAAAACATTTCCCCTTCGACGAGTTTCAGAATTTTCAACAAACTGACTTTCGTTTCGGCGGTGGTTTCTCCCAGCAACCCGGCAATTTCTTGGGCGACTTTCATTTGATTGTCTACCACTTCATTGACTTTGGCCACGGTTTCTCGTTTGAATTCGAGCAGTTCTTTTTTGCGCTGCCACTCGTGGGTGATGTCTACCATGATGCAGGCGATCGCATTCTGGTCTTGAATGGAAAAAATCACCTGGCGCAGGTACAAATTATGACTGGGAAATTCTTTCTCTTTCCCGCGAATTACCTCGTTATTTTCCCAGACGCGCTGCAAATCGCTAACATCCCCGAAAAAATCGGCGGCGTTTTGACCCACCATTTCTTCTCGGTTGACCTGAAACATTTTACAAAAGGCGGGATTGACTACGGCGATCGTCATGTCGGAATTCACCACGATTAATCCGTTGGGGTCATATTCCCACAGAAGTTCCCATAACGTTTTTTCGCTTTGCTGAACCATAAAACTTACTTGACTACTTCTTGAATATTGGGTAAAATCTCGTCGGTGAACTTTTCTTCGATATTGTCCGCACTGATTTTGGTGAAGACATTATCTTGAAACTTCATCACAATGCCAACGCTACAGGTTTCCAGACAAAACGAACCCTTCAGTTCGATTTTATCTTCTAGGTCGTGTTCTTTAATTAAACTTTGCAATTTCGGTAAAACTTCATAAACCCCCAGTTGATGACATGCCGACCCCATACACAAATATAGATTTTCTTTGCTCATTCCATTTTCTCCTGAGTCTGCCTTTTCGTTCCCGGTGGAAACCGGGAACGACAGATGCGTTAGTGCCGATAAACTTGATTGAGAAGCGAACCATCTGCGCCGACTAATTCGATATGCAGAGGCATTTGACCCGCCGCATGGGTGGAACAACTCAAGCAAGGATCGAAGGCGCGAATCCCCGCTTCCACTCGGTTTAACATCCCTTCGGGAATTTCGTTTCCGTGAATGTAATGTTTGGCAATTTGGGTAACGGTTTTGTTCATTGCCAGGTTATTTTGTCCCGTGGCAATAATTAGGTTAACTTTTTTAATTAACCCATTTTTGTCTACCTGATAATGGTGGAATAAGGTGCCGCGCGGCGCTTCGCTGACGCCGATGCCTTCTAGGTTATTGATGCCGGCGATCGCCCGGGTTCTTTCCGATATCACATCCGGATCGTTCACCAGTTGTTCGATGCGTTCGAGGGCGGCGAGAATTTCGATTAATCGCGCATAGTGATAGTAGAACGAAGAAGTGGCAACACCCCCGGCGCGATCGCGAAATTCTTGCAGTTCTTTATCCGCCGCCGGGGTTCCCATTTTGCTGCAAATGTTCAAGCGCGCTAACGGTCCGACCCGATAAATCCCATCGGGATATCCCATCGGTTTGTAATAGGGGAATTTCAGATAAGACCAGGGTTCGACTGCTTCGCCGAGATATTCTTCGTAATCATCTTCGCTGAGATTGTCGGCGACAATATTGCCCTCGCTATCGGTAAAGCGCAAATGACCGCCGTAATGTTCCCAAACTCCATCTTTGCCCACTAATCCCATGAATAAGGAGGGGAATTCTCCGAAGGTATTTACTTCGGTTTCAAAGCGATCGAGTAGGTCTTTGAACAATCCCAAGGCGGTGTCGATGGTTTGCCGCGACTCGGGCAAGCGATCGCGAATCCAATTGCGTCCTTCTTCGGTTAGCGGCGTTCTCACCCCACCGGGAACCGCCCACGCCGGGTGAATTTTTTTCGCCCCTAACAATTCGATGACTTTTTGCCCAAATTGCCGCAAGCGAATTCCACTGCGCGCTAAATCCGGATCCGCCGCAATTAATCCAAACACATTTCGCTTCGCCGGATCGCTATCCCATCCTAACAGAAAATCGGGACTGCTCAGGTGAAAGAAACTCAAGGCATGGGACTGCGTAATCTGTCCCAAATTCATCATCCGGCGCAATTTTTCCCCTGCCGGCGGAATCTGTACCGCTTGTATTTTATCCCCCGTTTTCGCCGAAGCAAGTAAATGAGACACGGGGCAAATTCCACAAATTCTGGCCGTAATTCCCGCCATTTCCCACATGGGTCTCCCTTCGCAGAATTTCTCAAATCCGCGAAATTCCACTACGTGAAAGCGGGCGTCTTCCACTTCTCCGGCATCATCTAGATACACGGAAATTTTCGCGTGCCCTTCAATACGAGTGACTGGATCGATGACAACTGTTTTAGACATAGTTTTTCTCCCGAATAAGAGTAAAGGAAAATTTGATTATTGGTCATGTGGTAACAGGTCATTGGTCATTGGTCATGTGGTAACAGGTAACAGGTCATTGGTACTCCCACAAAGGACAAAGGACAAAGGACAAAGGACAAATGACCAATGACAAAGGACAAAGGACAAAGGACAACCCACAAATGACCAGCTCCAAACCAAGTTTTTCCTTTACCCGAACTTAATCATATCCCGCCCTTCCATGACGGGTTGTTCGCCTTTGAGCATGGGTTCTAAGGTGGATTTGATGCGATCGGCGTCTGGGGGACATCCCGGCATAAACAGGTCTACATCGACGACTTCATGGACGGGACGGACGCGATCGAGCAATTCCGGGACGATACCGGGGAAATGGGGTAACTGCGGTGAGTCGTCTCCTAATTCCAAATAAGAGCGTTTCAGAACGGGTTCGGCTTTTCCGAGCATATTTCGCATTCCCGGAACATTTGCGGTAACGGCGCAGTCTCCGAAGGAAACGAGGAATTTCGTGCGTTTTCTGGCAATGCGAATCAGTTCTAAATTTTCCTCGTTGGCGACGGCACCTTCGACTAAGCAAACATCCACATCGTCGGGATAATCTTTGAGGTCGCAACCCACGGGACTGTAAACCACATCCACATGTTCGGCTAATTCGAGCAACCACTCGTCTAAGTCGAGAAAGGACATGTGACAGCCAGAGCATCCGGCTAACCAAATTGTCGCCAATTTTATTTTACTCATTTTTGCGTCTCCTAATCAATGTCGGGGGAAAGAAGAATGGAGAATTGTCCTTTGTCATGGGTGATTGGTTTTTTGTGCAAAGGTCATTGCTTATTCTTCATTCTTCTGGCGTTTCCCTAGCGAGTCCATTCTCGGTTTTCGCGGGCGTTGACGAGAAATTCGAGTTTTTCGCGATCGCGGGTCATTTCGGCTACGGTAGACCCTTTGCGGAAAATAGCACCGGTGGGGCAAGCTTCCACGCATTTGCCGCAACTGGTGCAAGCTTCCACCGCACCCCAGGGTTGATTTAAGCCGGTGACGACTTTTGCCGCCGCCCCGCGATAGGCCACATCCCAGACGTGAGCGCCTTCGATTTCGTCGCAGACGCGCACGCAGCGGGTGCAGAGGACGCAGCGGTTGTGGTCGATGCCGTAGCGGTCGTGAGATACATCCATTTCCCGTTCGGGGAAGCGGTAGGGGAAGCGGCTGTGATCCATTCCCACTTCGATCGCCAGGTCTTGCAGTTCGCAATTGCCGTTTGCCACGCAGACCGCACAGACGTGATTGCCTTCGGCAAATAGCATTTCCACGACCATCTTGCGATATTCCTGGAGGCGATCGCTGTGGGTATTCACCACCATTCCTTCAGCCGCTTGGGTGACGCAAGAGGGCAGCAGTTTGTTGAGACCTTCGATTTCTACCAAACACAACCGACAAGCGCCCACATCGGTCACGCCTTCCAGATGGCAGAGGGTAGGAATTCTCACCCCCAATTCTTTTGCGGCTTGCAGGATCGTTGCGCCTTCTTCGATCGCCACATCAACCCCATCAATTTTTAACGTGATGACTGACATCTCTTTTCCTCTCACTCATGGACAGATCTGCAGCGGGGCAATTGTCGCATTGCCCCGAGCGGGGATTAGCCGATTTTTGCCGGTTGCTGACTCGCGGACACCTGGCGATCGGGACCTCCATCGATAAGCGCCATATACTCCTCGCGGAAATAGCGCAGGGTACTGACCACCGGGTTCGGTGCAGTCATGCCCAGGCCGCACAAACTGGTGTTTTTCACCATGTCGCACAGTTCTTCCAGTTTTTCCAAATCGCGCTGGGTGGCTTGTTTGTTGATAATCTTGGTCAGCAATTGATACATCTGCACGGTACCGGCGCGACAGGGAATGCATTTGCCGCAGGATTCGCCCCGGCAGAATTCCATATAAAAGCGCGCCACTTCTACCATGCTGGTGCCTTTATCCATCACCACCATGCCCCCGGATCCCATCATGGAACCCGCTTTGATGAGGGAATCGTAACCCACCGGGGTATCTAACATGGATGCCGGGATACATCCACCGGACGGCCCGCCGGTTTGAACCGCTTTCACTTCCCCATCGGGAACGCCACCGCCCATTTCTTCGACAATTTCGCGCAGGGTAATCCCCATCGGCACTTCGATCAGGCCGTTGTTGCGGATTTTGCCGGTGAGGGCGAATACTTTGGTGCCTTTGCTGTTTTCGGTGCCGATGCTGGCGTACCACTCGCCGCCCTCGCGAACGATCGCGGGAATGTTGGCGAAAGTTTCTACATTGTTGATTAACGTGGGACAGGTCCACAGTCCCGCTTGTGCGGGATAGGGCGGACGAGGACGGGGGTTGCCGCGTCCGCCTTCAATCGACTGCATCAAGGCGGTTTCTTCCCCGCAGACGAAGGCACCGGCCCCGATACGGATCTCGATTTTGAAGTCAAACGGGGAGTCGAAGATTTGACTGCCCAGGATGCCGTAGCGTTTGGCTTGTTTAATGGCGGTTTGCAGGCGTTGGATGGCCAGGGGATATTCGGCCCGGACGTAGATATATCCTTCCGATGCGCCTACGGCATATGCGGCGATCGCCATTCCTTCTAGCACCCGATGCGGGTCGCTTTCCAATACCGAGCGATCCATGAATGCCCCGGGATCTCCTTCGTCGGCGTTGCAGATGAGATATTTCTGCCGTCCGGGCATTTTGGCCACCGTGGCCCATTTTAACCCGGTGGGATATCCGCCACCCCCGCGTCCGCGCAATCCGCTCTTGGTGACTTCATCGAGTATCTCTTGCGGGGTTAAATCGTGGACCGCTTTGTATAGAGATTCGTATCCGCCCACGGCGATGTATTCGTCGATGCGATCGGGGTCGATTTTGCCGCTGGTTTCCCGCACGATCCGCACTTGTCGCGCGAAAAATGGATGCTCGCTATTGCCTTCGATCGCCGTACTCGTCCCGCCCTCTAAGGCGTCGATAATGCTGGGGGCATCTTCTGGGGTGACTTGTTCGTAAAGTTTGTTTTCCGGTTCCACTTGCACTAATGGCCCGCGACCGCAAAATCCCATGCATCCCACGCTCACTACTTGGATGCGATCGCTGTCCAATCCTTTCTCTTTACAGGCGGTTTGCAAGTTTTTTAGCACTCCCAAGGAGTTCGCTGCTTGGCAACCGGTGGAGGTACAGCAATGTACCCGGATCTTCCCTTGTTTGCTTTTTTCCCGTTCGCCAATCTCGCGCAGTTCCACTAATTCCATAGTTTTTTACCTCTTCTTAGAATTAAGAATCAAGAATGAAGCTTTCGCACTTCGCGCTATTCTCACTCCTAACTCTTTACTCCGCTTTTGTCTTCGTCCAGGCAGTGATGCGCTCCACTGCCTGCTCTGGCTCTTGTTTGCCCGCCACCGTTCCGTCATACACCACCGCCGGGGCAATCCCGCAAGCACCGATACATCGGGCGGTAATCAGGGACACCTGTCCGTCTTCCGTGGTCTCTCCTTGTTCGATTCCTAAGTTCTTTTCTAATGACGCCAGCACCTCCCCTCCGCCTTTCACGTAGCAGGCAGTTCCCAGACAAACGATGCAGGTATGCGCGCCACTGGGTTTGAGGGAAAATAAATGATAAAATGTCGCGACGCCAAATACGCGGCTGAGTGGCAACTTCAGCTTCCGCGCGATATACATCAAAACGTCTTCTTCTAAATATCCAAATGCTTCTTGGGCTTTGTGCAAAACCTCGATCAGTGCGTCTTGCCGAAACTGATTGCGCTTCATGGTGATGTCTAGCACTTTGAAGCGCTTGTCCCCGCTGGGATGTCCGGCTTTGTCTTTTTTTCCTTTCACGGCAGATGATTGCATGGCTTATGTCCTTCTGTGGAACGTTGTTACCCAAAGAGGTTGCCGCACCGGGACTCCTCCCGATCGCAAATCTCTGTTTTCTCTGTCTTTTCCCGTGGGTAGGCGGTGGGTGGTTTTTGCGTTTTCTCCTCTGTTACTTCATCTTGTGAAGCGCCCCTTCTTCCCGAGACCCTAACGTGTCACTACTCCTTTCTTTTCTTACAACATTTGACTTCGGGAAATTGTCTATCGTCTCGAAACGGCGATCGCCTTGGGTCACTTCTATCGGTTTGTCCGAGCTTTCACTCTGACAGGTTTTTTCTGACGCCCTCTCCTCTGCTTCACTCCTTCAGCATAACAATAAAACATTGAACCTGACCAAATTGTTTTTCGTAATCTTTTTTTAAGATTGAAACTGAAACCGCTCTATAAAAACCCGATTTTGCATGCTATCATAGAAAGACTAAGAAATCAAGCCCATTGAACCCGGCGCATCTTTCTGGGCGCTAGAGGTTTCCATCGCCTCGAAGTTCCACCAGCAAAGGGCTATCCTCCTTTATCGAGAGGCAAAAATTCTCTGCCTAAACTCTGAATATTGATGCCGTTTTTAAAGCTTTCCTAACTTAATTTCGATAGAATTCCCCCGGAATTTGCCCCAGCTTGCTCTGGCAAAATATGTAGAAAAATTAAGCTACAGTAACCCTGGGCTTTGACAACATACAAGTTGCAAAACTAAAGTCAATATTTGGCGCAACCTCGCCCATCAGTGTCATGGGTAACAGGTCATTTGTCCTTTGTCATTTGACCTGTTACCCCATGACCAAGGCCCAACGCCCAATGACCTGTTACCAAGGCCCAATGACCTGTTACCACATGACCAAGGACTAACAAATGCGCGGGAGTTGTTCGCCGCTTAACATATCAATGATGCGACTTGCGCCGATTTTGCTTTGCATCGTCACCAAGGGGCGACCTTTATCTGTCACCTGACCGATGAGACAGGCGTCAGCGCCGAGGGGATGCTGAGCCATAATTTGCAAAGCGCGATCGCGGTATTCCGAGGGGATGAATGCCACAAAGCGGCCCTCATTGGCTACATAAAGCGGATCGAAGCCCAAAATTTCGCAGGCCCCCTGCACGTCTTCGCGAATCGGAATGGCGGTTTCGTCGATTTCAATCGTCACCTTTGCGGCGGTGGCGATTTCGTTGAGGGTACTGGCTAACCCGCCGCGCGTCAAGTCGCGCAGACAGTGGATTTCGATGTCAGCGTCGAGTAGTTGCATCACCAGATCCGCGATCGCGGCGGAATCGCTTTCAATCGTCGTCTCGAATTCGAGACCCTCGCGCATGGCCATAATTGCAATTCCGTGACGACCCAAATCCCCATTAATCAGCAGCAGATCTCCGGGTTGGACGAATTGGGGGGCGATCGCCTGGGAGTGTTCCAGGATTCCCACCCCTGCCGTATTGATAAAAATGCCATCTCCCTTACCGCGATCGACCACCTTCGTATCCCCGGTAATAATTTGCACCCCGGCATTTTCCGCCGCCGCCTGCATCGATCGCACCACCCGCCAGAGGGTTTCGAGGGGCAATCCTTCCTCTAAAATAAACCCGGCACTCAGATAAAGCGGACGTGCCCCACTCATGGCCAAATCGTTGATCGTCCCGTGAACCGCCAAAGACCCGATATCGCCCCCGGGAAAAAATAACGGACGAATCACATAAGAATCGGTGGTCATCGCAATCCGATTTCCGGGCAAAGTCAGGGCCGCCGAATCGTGGGCGATCGCATTCGGGTCGCCAAACACGGGCAAAAACATCTTGTCAATTAATTGATGCATCAATTTGCCACCGCCACCATGCGCCAGCAATACATGCGGATATTCAGAAATCGGAATCGGACAGGTTAGGCTAAATTCTTCCATACTCAAATTAACAGGTCGCTAACGGATTGGTTATCGATAACTTAACAGAATTTGAACTCGTTCCCAGGGCAATCCCGAGAACGAGTTCGAGGGCGATATTGCAATTTTAAATAAGGTTTAAAATGCACTTAGGCAGTAGGAGCGTCTCCTCGCCATTTGAGTGACGTTTCCGTGCCTCCCCGTGCTGGATGTAGGGCGCAGTGCGCCTCAAGCACCTCTGCAAAAAACGAGCGCCGCTTTCACACAAAGAATAAGCTCCGACCGACAATTGAGCCGCACCGGCAGCCCACTTTCGAGCGGCTATCGGTGCGGTTTCCCCTTGGCAAGGGAGGCGATACCCTGAAATGGTTTAGTAGCTATCTTCGCCGGGAACCTCGTCATCGGGTGTGGATGTAGAAAATTCCAGGTTGAGGGAAGCATCGCGAATCGCTTGCCAGAGAGAAAGTAATTCGCTTTCGCTCATCTCGCTAGTTTTGTAGCGATTCACAGCCTTGTCCACATCTTTTAGGGTGGTCAGAGTCGGGGTGGTCGAGTTTTTAGAAGACATGATTTAACCTCTCTTATCGGGCGGACTGATTGCCGTCGATCTATATAGGCCATATTGTACTAAAATCCGGAAAAAATTGCATAATGCGTTACATTTTTCGGAATTTGGCAGAAAAATTTTGCGGGCAACCGGGGAATCGATGGAGAATTTTACCCAGGGCGGCAGAGGGTAGCCGCCAAGCTGGATCCACTCGAAGGGCAACCGAAGAAGGAACCTTGCACCGGATTGCCAGGCGATCGCCCCTTGGTAATGGAACGATCGCGTTTCGGCTGCCGAAATCCGCAGCTTTCCGGGAGTTTACCCCCGGCTGTCCTGGGAACGATTCACTTTATCGATGTCATCTATCGGCGCGGGAGACTCCCGAGCAAAACCCGCTTGCCATCGGGAAATCGGGCTGCGGCAACCGCGACAAAATTAGGGTGAATTGACCCGGAATTTAGGGAAGCACAGAGGGGGAAAATCAGCGAAAAAATTACGGATTAATTTAACATTTAAGCAGGGGGTTTGGCTGAGTTTTGTGCTAAGCGGGAAAACAGGCCGGGGTGGAGCGATAACTTTCGTAACAATCCCCCGCAGAGGATAAAATTTTTATTAAGATTTAGAAAGAGAACGGCAGGGAGGGACCGAGGAAGCGATCGCGCCTCAGAAACGGTGCTGAAGCGTCAGTAGGCCGAAAGGAAGGCGATCGGGAATATTTCAACGCCGGGGAGGAAAGTGTTAACGGATGTAAAACAAACAGCAGCAGGGGCGATCGCAAGTTGGCAAACATTGACAAAAATTTACACAATTAGGTTGAATCCTGCCGGAGAATTTCGTTAGACTAATTCCTACACTGTACCGGATGCACTGAGGGAGCCGACTTCCTTGGCTTGGGACCGGAAGCAGAGCGCCAAATCTGTTGTAGTCACTCATAGAATCAACGAGAGAATGCATCTATCCCATGAACAGAGCAGACAAACCGATGACACGATTGCGTTTTGTCATTCCTATCCGCGCCACAGGTTGGGTTGGGGTGGCGCAAAGGCGATCGCGCCGCAGGTTTAGCCAGCCCCAGAACCAAGCCCCCTCGAGATGCAGGCACAACCCAGGGCATTCCAGAGCCAAGCCGAGCGGGCAAGCGTGAGAAAGAAAAACCGCCTCACAACTTCCCCAGTGGCGTCGGTCACATAAGGAGAAACCCAGCAAAATATTATTTTTGCCAGTCTTGCCACCCCAAATTTCAGCCGTCAGCGTGCGGCTGCATATAGATGACGTTAGTTTTTTTAAGGGCACAATCGTGAATAACCACCAACAGCCACAAAAACAAGGACTTTACGACCCTCAATTCGAACATGACGCTTGCGGTGTCGGTTTCGTGGTCCACATGAAAGGGCAAAAATCCCACGACATCGTAGAACAAGCCCTTACCATCCTCTTCAACCTCGATCACCGGGGAGCTTGCGGGTGCGAACCCAACACCGGCGACGGCGCGGGCATGTTAATGCAAGTGCCGCACAAATTCCTGAAAAAAGTCGCCGCCGCCGAAAACATCGACCTCCCAGACCCCGGACATTATGGCGTTGGCTCCATCTACAGCTCCCGCGACCCCGAACTGCGCGAGAAAGGCAGAGAAATCTTCAGCAAAATTGCCGCCGAAGAAGGGCAACCGGTGCTGGGATGGCGGACCGTCCCCACCAATAACGGCCCGTTAGGAAGCATCGCCAAAGCCGGGGAACCCTTCGTGCAGCAAGTCTTCTTGCAACGCAGTCAAGACATCGAAGACGACGCCGCCTTCGAGCGCAAACTCTACATCATCCGCAAGCGCGCCGAAATCGAAATCCACAAAAGCCAACTGGATAGTGCCTGGTACGCCTGCAGCCTTTCCGGTCGCACCCTAGTGTACAAAGGGATGCTGATGCCCGTGCAACTGGGTCAATACTACCCCGACCTGCACGATCCGGACATGGAAAGCGCCTTAGCCCTGGTTCACTCCCGCTTCAGCACCAACACCTTCCCCAGTTGGGAGCGATCGCACCCCTATCACTACATCGCCCATAACGGCGAAATCAACACCCTGCGCGGGAACATCAACTGGATGCACGCCCGCGCCTCCCTCTTCCAGTCCGAACTGTTCGGCGAAGACCTCGAAAAAATCCAACCCATCATCGACCTAGAAGGAAGCGACTCCGCCATCTTCGACAACGCCCTAGAAATGCTAGTGCTTGCCGGTCGGTCCTTACCCCAGGCGGTAATGATGATGATTCCGGAACCCTGGACCAACCACGAGTCCATGAGCGAAGAGAAAAAAGCCTTCTACAAATATCACTCTTGCCTCATGGAACCCTGGGACGGACCGGCATCGATCGCCTTCACCGACGGAACCACCATCGGCGCAGTGCTAGACCGCAACGGATTGCGCCCCTCGCGCTACACCGTCACCAAAGACGACCTAGTGATTATGGCCTCCGAAGCCGGCGTGTTGCCCGTAGAACCCGATCGCGTCGCCCTCAAAGGTCGCCTGCAACCCGGTCGCATGTTCCTGGTTAACATGGACGAAGGGCGCATCATTGCCGACGAAGAACTCAAACAGCAAATCGTCTGCGAACATCCCTACAGCGAGTGGTTGGACAAACATCTCATCGGACTCGACCAGCTCAAAGAAGCCCCCACCTGGCAAGAATTCGACCCGATGCCCCTCACCCAACGTCAAACCGCCTTCGGGTACAGCTTCGAGGAACTGCGCCTGTTGCTCAGCCCGATGGCCCTCAACGGCGTAGAGGCGATCGGATCGATGGGGGCAGATACTCCCCTCGCGGTCCTGAGCGATCGCCCCAAACTGCTTTACGACTACTTCCAGCAACTCTTCGCCCAAGTCACCAACCCGCCCATCGACTCCATCCGCGAAGAAATCATCACCTCCCCGGAAACCACCCTGGGTTCGGAACGCAACTTGCTCAAACCAGAACCGGAAAGCTGTCATCTGATCGAACTGAAAACCCCGGTTTTGACCAACGAAGAACTGGCCAAACTCAAATCCGTTAACCAAGGGGATTTTAAATCCATCACCCTGGATATCGTCTTCGACCCGAAACAAGGAGTCAAGGGTCTCGAAAGCGTGATGGAAGAGATTTGCCAAACCGCCAGCAAGGCAATCTCGGAAGGGGTGAATATCATTATCCTGAGCGATCGCAACATCAACAAAGACAACGCCCCCATCCCCGCGTTGTTAGCCGTTGCTGGTCTGCACCACCACCTGATTCGCGCCCGTCAGCGCACCCAAGTCGGTCTCGTCCTCGAATCCGGCGAACCTCGGGAAGTCCATCACTTCGCCGTACTCATCGGATACGGATGCTGCGCCATCAACCCCTATCTCGCCTTCGAGACCATCGACGACATGATTCGCAGCGGGTCCCTAGAGGATATCGACTACAAAACCGCTTGCAAGAACTACATGAAAGCGGTGACCAAAGGCGTGATTAAAATTGCCTCCAAAATTGGCATTTCCACCATTCAAAGCTATCGCGGCGCGCAGATTTTCGAGGCGATCGGACTCGATGAGTCTCTCATCAATAAATACTTTACCTGGACTGCTTCTCGCATCCAAGGGGCAAACCTGGAAACCATCGCCACCGAAGCTATCTTGCGCCACGCCCACGCCTTCCCCGATCGCCCCGCCAACGGTCACACCCTAGATGTGGGCGGCGAATATCAGTGGCGCAAAGATGGAGAACGGCATTTATTCGCCCCGGAAACTATCCACGCCCTGCAAAAAGCAGTCCGCGAAGGCAGTTACGATTTATACAAAACCTACGCCCGTCAAATTAACGAGCAAAACGAGAAGTGGTTTACCCTGCGCGGATTGCTCAAATTTAAGCAACGGGATCCGGTTCCCTTGGAAGAAGTGGAACCCATCGAAAATATTACCAAGCGGTTCAAAACCGGGGCGATGAGTTATGGGTCGATTTCCAAAGAAGCCCACGAATCCCTGGCGATCGCCATGAACCGTATCGGCGGCAAGTCCAACACCGGAGAAGGCGGCGAAGACCCAGAACGCTATACCTGGACCAACGAACGCGGCGACTCTAAAAATAGTGCCATCAAACAGGTGGCGTCGGGCCGCTTTGGCGTTACCAGTCTGTATCTGTCCCAAGCGAAAGAAATTCAAATCAAAATGGCGCAAGGGGCAAAACCCGGTGAAGGCGGACAGTTACCCGGACGCAAGGTGTATCCCTGGATTGCTAAAGTGCGTCACTCCACCCCCGGCGTGGGCTTGATTTCTCCCCCGCCTCACCACGATATCTATTCCATCGAAGATTTGGCCGAATTGATTCACGACTTGAAGAATGCCAACCGCGAGGCCCGGATTAATGTGAAGTTGGTGTCCGAAGTCGGGGTCGGTACCATCGCCGCCGGGGTTGCCAAAGCGCACGCCGATGTGGTACTGATTTCTGGGTTCGATGGCGGTACCGGTGCCTCGCCGCAAACTTCTATCAAACATGCCGGTTTGCCCTGGGAGTTGGGATTGGCGGAGACTCATCAAACTCTGGTGTTGAACGACCTGCGGTCTCGAATCGTGGTGGAAACTGACGGGCAGATGAAGACGGGCCGCGATGTGGCGATCGCCGCCTTGTTAGGTGCGGAAGAATTCGGCTTTTCCACTGCGCCGTTGGTGACTTTGGGCTGCATTATGATGCGCGTCTGCCACAAGAATACCTGTCCGGCAGGTATTGCTACCCAAAATCCGGTCTTGCGTCAGAATTTCCTCGGCAATCCGGACCATACGGTGAATTTTATGCGCTTCATCGCTCAAGAAGTGCGCGAAATTATGGCCGAGTTAGGGTTCCGGACGTTGGATGAAATGGTGGGCCGCACTGATGTGTTGGAAGCGACACAGGCGATCGACCACTGGAAGGCAAAAGGTCTCGACCTCTCGAAGATTCTTTATCAACCGGAAGTCCCGCCAGAAGTGGGCCGCTATTGCCAAATCCCGCAAGACCACGGGTTGGATAAATCCCTGGATATGACCACTTTGCTGGATCTGTGCAAACCGGCGATCGAAAATGGCGAAAAGGTGAAAGCAAGTTTACCGATTCAGAATACTAACCGCGTGGTGGGTACGATTCTCGGTAACGAAATCACCAAGCGTCACTGGTATGGATTGCCCGAAGATACGGTCCACCTGCATTTCCGAGGAAGTGCCGGCCAGAGTTTTGGCGCATTCGTCCCCAAAGGCGTCACCCTGGAACTGGAAGGCGATGCCAACGATTATATCGGCAAAGGATTAAGCGGCGGGAAGATTATCGTCTATCCCCCGGCAAGTTCTACCTTCGTTCCCGAGGAAAATATTATCATCGGTAATGTGGCTTTCTATGGCGCAACCAGTGGCGAAGCATACATTTCCGGCGTCGCTGGGGAACGCTTCTGCGTCCGCAATTCCGGCATCAATGCCGTAGTGGAAGCCGTAGGCGATCACGCTTGCGAGTACATGACCGGCGGTAAAGTAGTGGTGATTGGTCCGACGGGTCGCAATTTCGCGGCGGGCATGAGTGGCGGTATCGCCTATGTCCTCGACGAAGCAGGCGATTTCGCCACCCGCTGCAATACCCAGATGTCGGATATCGAAGGGTTAGAAGACCCGGAAGAGATTGCCCTGATTCGTCAGATGATTCAAAATCACGCCGATTATACGAAGAGTCAGAAGGCGGCGAAGGTGCTAGACAACTGGGAAAACATGGTGCCGAAGTTCGTTAAGGTGATTCCCCGGGATTACAAGCGCGTGCTACAAGCATTGGAAAGTGCTTTGGCTTCCGGTTTGAGCGGCGATGAAGCCCTAGACGCGGCGTTCGAACAAAATGCCCGCGACGTTGCCCGCATCAGTGGCAGCTAGGGTATAATAGTAGGGTGGGCACCGCCCACCTTACTATTGTTTTTAGTCACGGGTAGGGTGGGCAACGAATTGCCCACCCTACAGCTATTGCTACTGTGAGATGAATAATAAAGATTTACCCCGGGAGAGCTTTATCGAAAAAAAGGTGACTTACACGGTAAAAGTCAATGGCAAGTTTTTGATGATTGAAAATGTCCCCGCAAGAGTTTGTGAAGAAACCGGGGAATCGTTCTTTTCTCCGGAGACAGTAGAACGAATTCAACACATCATTTGGCAACCCGAACCACCCAAGCGAGTTATCGAAACACCGATTTATGAATTTAGGGCAGAGTGATAAGTCGTAGTAGGGTGGGCACTGCCAACCCTACTCAGATGCTAGAATAACATAAAATTACAACCAATTCTGATGGAACCCAAACCCATTCCCATTCGCGTTAATTCCCAAGTTGCCCGAATATTTGAAACAGTTTCAGAAGAACAGCGGCGGAAATTAGAGGGATTGCTCAGTCTAAAACGGACTGAAGCCACTCGCCAAAAACGACCCCTGGAAGACGTGATGAGCTAGATTAGCCACAAAGCACAACAGGGAGGTTTGACCCCAGAAATATGGGACTCAATTTTGCATGAACAGTAAGACTCGCTATGTGTTTGACACTAACGCGATCGCCAGCGCTTTGCTGTTTGAAAGCCAATCGCGTTTTTTCAGTTA
The DNA here is from genome assembly GCF_035615515.1 of Phormidium sp. CCY1219. GTDB lineage: Bacteria > Cyanobacteriota > Cyanobacteriia > Cyanobacteriales > Laspinemataceae > CCY1219. The sequence continues at coordinate 5,200 of NZ_JAJENT010000396.1, read as the reverse complement.
ATCCAGCCACATCATATTGTGCTTTTTTGCTTCAATTTTGTACTGATATGAAAGCTGCCGTATAAGCCAAAGCAATTATATGTTTAGGGAACAATAACAGTTAAGAAAATATTTATATTAGTAGAAAGTGTATGCTTCTATTCCCGCAAGGAAGGTGGGCAATGCCCACCCTACTACTACTGTATTTGCTTTTCAGCTAGACCAAATTGTTTGGCACCCTCTTCAAATGATTTTTAGCGACACTCATCTGGAACCTGAACGAATACACTAGGAGCAAAGTTATTGGCACTTTTACGGTTTCTAGTGTCAGCTTTCTTTTCTGTTCTCAAGCCTCTAGCTAGTCTAATAACACCAGGTTCTATACCACCAAAACCCTCTGTGTCATCAAACTCATAAACAAGGTAATCCCCAACGTAAACTTCGTAAGCCGGATATTTGTTATGTGTACCTGTTACCGACGCTATGATTTCATTGCCATCAAGTTCCACTTCAATGTTAAGGTCGTAAGTAATTGAAAGATCGCTAAACTCATCTTCTACTTCATCAGGGAGTTCGTCTGGAGACACGTGGTCTAGAAGTCCGTTTGGAATGTCCGCTGACATACTAATAGAAGCTTTATTCCCAAATGTACTCGCACTTAGCTTTGGCTCATCATCGGGACACCAACTTTTTTTAGGCTCCCAATCTCCAATGAACGGCAAGCTCTTGTAAAGAAGTGTTGTTACCCCAACCCCTGATTTTTGCTCCTGTCTGCTAACTGTTCCATTGCTCTCAACATTAAACTTAGCGTACCCCCATACCTTTGAAGAACCACCATTACCACCAGAAGGTCCACGATCGTCTCCGGCAAAAGCAAGTCCATTAGGAGGAGGTGAAAAAATCACTCTTGCTTGTGGAATATATGCGGCGATCCAAATTGTTAATGAGCCTTGATAACTACTGGAACCGCCTCCGCCCCCGCCATTTATTACTACATTAGTCATCTGTTTTGTTTCCTCATACTAAATTATCTGTTATCCCGACTGTTCACCGTTGCTTAAAAAGCCAGTAATTATGTGCAAAAACATCATGCTAAGCTTCTATTTTGGAAGCAAAATAGGCTCACAATATCGCACCAAAGATATAAATATTGTTCAACTGTGTAAAATCGAACCTTAACTCGTGGCATTCAACATCACAAGGAGTTATAACCTGGCGAACAATACTTTCACCCGCTCTGCTAGTTTTTACTTCCAAAAGGAGAATGCTATAGCAGGTCTCAAATTGATGGGATACGCCGCCCAATCTGTCATTCCCGCGCAGGCGGGAATCCAGACAAATTTTTTTTACTTCATCAATATGAAAACCGCTATAGCGGATTTCAAACTAATGTGGTAGGCAACTCTCATCTGTCCCAACCGCAAATGCACTGAATCCAGAGAAAATCTTTACCACACCAATATGAGAAACGCTATCTATATTGTTCGGCATGATTTTTTTGAAGTACGTTTTTTGACCTTAATCGATTTTGGCTGTAGCCATTCCTCTAAATTCCTTCATTACGCCAACACCGCATATTGGGTGGTAATTTTACCCACTGTTCAATTCCTATTGCACTTCCCGAATGTTGAGTGTCAGAGTCTTGTCGCTGGGCAACAAAATCTTCACGCGATCGAACTGCTTCAGATCTGAACCCGACTGCTCGTATTCCACAGATCGCGTGGTCACAACCTGTGGGAAAATCCCATCAAGATGCTCGACTTCCAGATTCAAGACAAAAGTGTTACCTCGTTCCGCATTTTCCGCCTTGACAAGCTTTGTCCGATAACCCGGATCGGGCAATACAACATTCCCTTGTACCCGCAGGGTGGGTTCACCGACAGGCATCAAATCGAGAAATGCCTGAAAGTCTTCTGTTCCCACGATAGAACCTGGTTCTTCTGGTGTTTCGTCTGAGGGATCGACTGGAAATGATTTCTCCTTGACTTTCTCTCCTTTCACCACCACGATCGCCTGAATGCTGGTCGTCTGTTCGGGAGGGTCAAGTTGTACCCGGTGATGAACAGGTTTTATATAGGGAAGACAGATATCGCTCTCAGTCTCCTTAATATGCAATTTTACTTCCATGACTCGGGGGCCAGGTAGAGGACTCACTCCACCCCCGGGAGGATTGGGTTCATACGGTGGTCGAGGTGGCATAACCTCGGTTTCTCCCGCAACATGACAACTATTCGGTGTCAGCGTCGTTGCCTGAAGGACGAAATTTCCTTCACTATCTTTCATCAAACGCAACTGTGGTTCAAATACATCTATCATTAAATAGGCTCCTACTACTAGCTTCTGTTTTCTCAGATATATTCGCGAATTTCTTCATCTGAGACTTGTTCTTATTTCTCAATTCAATACACCCAGTCTAGCGATATCGCTGGTTTAATGTAACCATTAATTAGATTAATCCATTAAGAACTTTATGTCCTCTATCAAAAGTTGCAGAAATGGCCTTGTCTTAAAATTTATTACTGATAGTTTTAATTTTTTGAAAAAACAAAAAACGGGGGTTAGTCCAGCGATCGCTTTTCCTGAAACCTCTCTATTTTTTCTGCTACTTCACCTGAACTGACCTCAACCTGCATCAGTACAAATCCCCGAAGGCTCTATTTCATGTAGAATGGAGTGGCCAATACCCACCCCATTAGCGACTTGCGAACTGAATTATCGACTTAACAATCCCAAGGCTCCCCGAGTTTCTGGACCGACAATCCCATCTACAGCATTCAGATTGTTCTGTTTCTGAAATTCCAACACTGTATCCCGGGTTTTCGGGCCGTAAATGCCATCAACTCGAATGTCGATATACGACAGCGCGTTCAATTTTTCCTGGATGCGGCGCACGTCTGAACCGGTCAAATATGGCTCGGTGAGTAACAACAATCGCACGCCAGCAAATTTAATCAGATCCACTGCATTAAAGTCGCCTTCTCGGTCAGCAGGTAGGCTGGGTTTCCAATTTTTTACATTCTGATTGGCTTTCGTATAAAACGGCGAAAAAGGATCGAGCTCTAGCAAGCCGATTAACACTTCGCCCACAATTCGACCGCCGACTTTCCCCAAGCAGCGACCGTTTTCTTCTACTTCTGATTCTTTCAGAATATAGTACCAAAGCGGGGTTTTTTCTAAATCCAAGTGTTTGGCAAATGCTTTCAGCTCTACATCAATGCCGTTCTCTTGCATGGTTCGCACCACGTCCTCTCCGGAGGGGAGTCCGAGGTCTACGCCTCTTAACAGATTTCGCACTGCTAAATCTGTCAGCTTATGGAGTTTATTTTTCTTTTCCAGTTCATCTACCAAATCTGGATCTTGGTTTTCTTTGGGATTGATGAAGGGCAAGTCGTGTAGGGCTTCGGTAATCTTGGTGTCAATTTTTTGGCTGTACTGCGGTTGCGAACCATCTATCTCGAAAAACTTCGGCCAATCAATGGCGCGCTCTTCGGTGACGCGATCGCCTCGGAACAATTCAAAGAGTCTGACCGATTTACCAAGACTCTCGTTGATTTCGTAGTGCGTCCGCACTTGACTGTGGCCAAATCGGTAGGCGGCTACGGCAAATTCATGGGGAATGTAAGGCTCTGTGTCTTCCTTTTCAGGACGGTAAAGTTTCCGCCCATTTTTGACAATATCCTCAATGATTTCCGGATCCACAATGCGCGGGAGCAAATCGTAGCGCACTATCCACTGATAGTGCCAAATGGCAAGCTGACGCGCTTTTTCAAAGGCATCGGTATCCGCTCCATTTTCAAAGATGCTTTCATCTTCCACTTTCCCCTGGTCAACGTAATCGACAATGGCATTGTGGAATTTCAGAAAAGTCAGGTAAAGTTGGGAGATAATCAGGTTTTCGTCATTTCTTGGGTCGCCAATGATGGCGGTATTTTGGTGATTGCGCGGTACGTCAATTGGGTGTTCTTCTGTTCCGCCGATTAACAGCTTGCGCTTATCTCCTTTGCGATCGTAGAGATAGCGATCGACATTCGGGCCGCGACCGTAAACGCTGTCCATATCGATGCGCGGGGTGCGAAAGTTCAACGGCTCTTTTTCTTCCCCCGACTGGATTTGAACTTGTTTGAAAATTTCTAGATCGAATTCGGGGATGGGGTCGAAGGTGATGTCGTGGTCTACGAACAAAGCAACGAAGGTATATCCAGAAGGAATTTGCTGATTATCCTCTGGATCTCCTTTCATACTCGCCCCCAAGTCAATCAGTTTTTCACCGGGAGGGTCGAAAACTGGCAATTCAAATAAATTATCAAACCGGGTCTTTCTCTCGGGTGTTGGAATTGCCGCTAGGGCGCGGGGTTGTCCCTTTGGTTCTTTTGGATCGGGCGCAGCAATTCTGCCGTGTAAATAGGCTTGTTCTGGCATAGTACCCTCCTGGATTAAAATGAGTGAGTGGGAATAAAAAATCGGGGACGAGTTTGCTCTGCGGTTGCTTTCATAAAACTCCTTTTTGGCTGGCATCAATCGCTCATCTGCTCGTCTACCATTTCGTAAGTTTGGTTTTGAAGGCTGCTTGTCCGCTTTTGGCTTTCTTCACGCCGGGATATGCGGCAAATTCACTGGGTTTCAATGCACCGGATATCGCAACCCCTCTTGTTTTCACTCACCAAAAACCAGATTAACTAAAGGTCAAGGAAAGTTTCCTCTTCCTAAAGGCGTAGATTAAAAGATACATTTTGAAGTAACAGTTACACCTTTCTAAAGGCGTAGAGGCAACGAACTTTCTGTTTGTTACGGTTTCCGAAAATCGATACGGGGCATTTGCTTGGAGTGAGTCCAGGCAAACATGACAAGTTCCTGCTTTTTTATTTAGCTCAGAAATAGTCTGTCAAACCCCCGGCGTCATTTATAGCGGTTCTCATATTGGTGAGGTAGATAATTTTTCTCCTCGGAGGTACACCTCACGGTTGGGACTCTTCGGTTGCGTACCAAATCGAGAAACAGACCTGCTCTATCTAATCTCTTTTCCCAAAGCCCCTCTGGACTGAGTAATTCTACTCAGGGGAGGTTGGGGGCGCTGCTAATGTAAAGATTTGTGTCTGGGGACTAGACCAATTCGCTAAACACTGCTATATATTGAAACACAACCCTATCGCAATGGTTCATTTCAATGATACTAGTAGGATCTACTCAAGCAGCACAAATACTCGGGATTTCCGGTTCTTAT
>NZ_JAJENT010000395.1:0-232 GCF_035615515.1 Phormidium sp. CCY1219 | reverse complement strand
GGGTCGTAGATATAATATTCTTCCACGCCATAGCGATTGTAGAACAACAGTTTTTTGCTCATCTCTTTCAGTCGGTTCCCGGGAGATAAGATTTCAAACACCACTTGCGGGGCGATGTTGTCTTCTAACCACTGCTGATAAGATCCGCGATCGCATTTCGGGCGGCCAAACACTACCATTGTATCCGGTGCTTGCGCCAGTTTATTGTTCCCCTCCACCGGATACCAGAACA